>QBZO01000051.1 GCA_003282225.1 Prochlorococcus sp. AG-335-I21 | reverse complement strand
CACCAAAAATTTTTTTCCCATCAATAATTGGTCTACAAAATGGAGGTTGCTTATCATTTAGTCCTAATAAATCAGCAGTAACTCTTACTTGTCCATCACAAAATTTTCCTGCACCTATACCTATTGTTGGTATTTCTAATTCGGTTTGAATTTCTTTAGCAAGTAATTCTGGAATATGTTCTAAAACTATAGAAAAACATCCTAATTTTTCTAGTGATAAAGCATCCCTTTTGATTTTTTCGTGACTTTTTGAATTATTCCCTTGTTGTTTAAATCCTAGATTCAAATAGCTCTGTGGAGTAAGCCCTAAATGACCCATGACAGGAATCCCCATCCTTATGAGCCTTGAAATAACACTCTGTACCTCTGGATCAGCGCCCTCAACTTTTACTGCCTTTGCATAAGTATTCTTAATTACATTTCCGGCATATTCCACTGCCTTGTTTTCTCCACATTGATAAGTAAGAAAAGGCATATCACATACTAATAATGACTGTTCTTCTATTTCTTTGCTGAACCCTCTAGAAACTGCATTTGTATGATAAATCATATTCTCTAACGTAACAGGCAAAGTCGATTTGTATCCCAAACAGACCATTGCTAAAGAGTCTCCCACAAGAACAATATCTGCTCCTGAATGTTCAGCTAGAGAACCTGAAATAGAATCCCATGCAGTTAATGCAATAATCTTTTGAGATTTTTTTTTATATTTAACTAGTTCTGATGGCAACATAAAAGCTATGTATCTTTTTTTATCAAAAATTGCTAATATAATTCTGACTCGGCCTTTCGCGGTTTTAACGCCCAAACCTGGTCAGGATCGGAAGGTAGCAGCCACAAGGGATGCTTGAGGCAGGCGAGATAACCGAGTCACTTAATTTTAGCGATTATTCGATATCTTTTTTATTCTGCCTTAATCTTAAAAACTCTGGAATATTAGTACCTGTGTCTTTATTATCAGAAATATTATAAAGTGGCTGATTAGATAATCTATTTTTGATCCTTTGTTGCTTTAAAGGTTGATTGGTTTCAAAACCTGTTGCAATAACAGTAACCTGTATTTCCCCTTCCATTGATTCATCAATAACAGCACCTACTATTATGTTTGCTTCTGGATCTACAACATCATATATAATTTCTGAAGCTGAGGTCATATCCTCTAATGTCATATCTTTCCCACCTGTAATATTTATCACACAACCTTTGGCCCCATCAATTCTTGCCGCTTCTAATAAAGGGCTATTCATTGCCGCTTGAGCAGCCTCTAATGCTCTAGATCTACCAGAACCAATACCTATACCAAGCAGGGCAGTGCCTGCTTCAGTCATCACCGACCTAACATCAGCAAAATCAACGTTAACTAATCCAGGGCATGTAATTATGTCACTTATACCTTTAACTCCCATCCTTAAAACATCATCAGCATTTCTAAAGGCTTCTTGAAGTGGAGCTCCTGCAATTACGTCTTTTAAACGATCATTTGGAATCACGATAAGCGTATCAACGTTTTCTGCTAATCTTGCGATCCCTTCTTCTGCTTGACGCATTCTTCTTTTACCTTCAAAAGAAAATGGCTTGGTTACTATTCCAACAGTTAAAGCACCGCTTTGCTTGGCAACCTCAGCAACTACTGGAGCGGCTCCTGTGCCAGTTCCTCCTCCCATCCCTGCAGCAATAAAAACCAAGTCAGATCCCTCTAATGTTTGTTGCAGTTCATCTTTAGATTCCTCAGCAGCTTTTTGACCAATACTTGGATTCCCTCCGGCTCCTAGACCTCTTGTTAAGTTTTGACCTAGTTGAACCCTGCGATCTGCAGAAGATTGTAATAATGCTTGCGCGTCAGTATTTAAAACTCTGAATGAAACGCCTTCAAGATCACTATCAATCATCCTGTTTACAGCATTACTTCCACCACCGCCAACACCAATTACTTCAATTTTGGCATTCTGACTTGGAAGGATGTCTTTTGATTGATCAAAGTTTGGATTGTTTCCGAAGCTCATCTCTAAATAAAATCAAATACTAGTATTGGATGCATTATGAACTCAGTAAGCTGATATGTAGGATTTTATTGAAGAAAGTCCTTAAATATTAACTTGTCAA
>QBZO01000050.1 GCA_003282225.1 Prochlorococcus sp. AG-335-I21 | reverse complement strand
TAATTAAGATATAACTTAATACACCCAAGGAGATTTCCCAAAACCTCCCATTGATAAGGAAATAAGAATTTTCATTATTTGTGAAACTTGTAATGAACCAAACAAAGGAAATTATGGAAAAAATTATTAGAAAAAAAGAGAATAACTTTTTACCATTTTTTTCTCCTTTTACTAAGCCTGAAAAAAAGCATAAAAAAGGAAATATTAAATAAAATTGTTCTTCAACACTTAATGACCAAGTTTGTAAGAAAGGATTGAATTCTCCAGAAGAAGTGAAATATCCTGAAGATGATTTATATAAATAAATATTTGATATTCCAAAAAGTGATGTTATAGCTGTTCTTAATTGATGAATTGGGAATGGATTTATAAGGCAAATTAATATGCTTGTAATAATTACATAAAAAATTAAAGCTGGCAATAATCTTTTAATTCTCTTCGCGTAGTAATGAGATAAAAAACTTTTAAAATTTTTTTTGTAATTTTTATTTATAGATAAAGTGATTACAAATCCTGAAATAACAAAAAATATATCAACTCCCAGATATCCATTTGGGAATAAAATTTGGTTAAAATGAAAAGCCAAAACTCCTAGTATTGCAAAACCTCTTAAGCCATCAATATCAGGTCTGTATTGGGTATTTTGAATAATTTTATTTGCGTTAACCAAATTTTTTATCGAGGTATTTATATCTACATAATAACGTTTATAAAAATTTCAAAGAAGTTAGATAAGTATTTTTTTCATCATTTAATTTGAAGATTATCTTCATTAAATAGAAATAACGATAAAACCCTAAACCAGAAACTGGATGAGCTTGAATTTTTTGCTATTAAATCTTTTTGGAAAGTTTCAATCGCTAATTTTGGATTAAAAAAAAGATTATCAGAAAGTATAAACTTTTTAATTAAATCAGGGTAAAGATCATAAACCAATAGAGAGTTCGTATTTGGTCTTTGTTTCTTAACAGGATTCCACCTTATTGAATTTGGAGTCAATACGGAAGCATCTCTGAGCATAAATTTATTAAAACCATTTCTAAAATGATCTTTATAAGAAATATTCATTACATATTTATATAATTCAATATCAATAAAAGGTACTCTCAATTCAAGGCTATATCTCATTGAAAGATGATCCAGAAGGTAAAGATCAGATGGTATTAAAGATCTTGTAAAATATCTTCTTAGATTCTGTTTATAAAAAACTTCTGTATTAGAGTTCAAAGATTTAAATTCTGAAAAAGATAATAAATGCCTCTCTGAATAATAATCTTTTATATCGTCTTTAAGTATATTCCAAAACCTTGAGTCCTCATAATCTGTATTTCTCTTGAGATTGCTAGTATATTTAAAATATTTTTCTTCAATTATTCCTTTATTTATATTTAGAGATTTGCAAAAATTATTAATTGAATCTGTGAAAAGTTGATTATTTTTTTCTTGTTCTAAGCAAAAAAGGTAGGGATAAATTAACCTTCTATAACCTGAATAAAGCTCGTCACCACCTTCACCTACTAGGATAACTTTTGATTTGGAATTAGTTGATATTTCTTTAAATAAATTATTTATGAATAACCAACTAGAAGTTCTGAATGGACAGTTTGTAATATTCATTACTTCCTTTATATTCTTAATAGAAAGACTTGAATCAACTAATACTTTTTTTACAGAAAGGTTATTTAATTCATAAATTAATTCTTCATCTAATTCACACTCAAAATGTGACGATTCTAGTGTATAATTTTTAGCTTTATCTTTAAGTTTACTCTGCATATACAATGAGATATATGTTGAATCTACTCCAGATGAAATAGTTGAAGCTATTTCAGAATCTGAAATTAAATGTGATTCTATCGTTTGATTTAAAAAGGTTCTGTGATCTTCATGGTTATATTCCTCCCTTCCTGATAATTGAATTCTATCTAATGTGTTTTGAGAGTTATGTTCTTTTATTAATCCATTATTCAAGTCATACTTGAGTATTTTTCCCTTAGGGAACTGTTTAACTTCATTATAAAAAGTTGATTCTTTATCAAAAGATATTCCCATTTTAAGATACCTGATACAATTCTCCTTATTTAGTGTTAAAACCTTATCCTTCAAAAGAGGTTTTTGCTCAGAACAAATTATTAATTTTTGATCTTCAAAAGTATAAAATAAAGGCTTTATTCCAAATGGATCTCTATATATATAAACATAGTTTTTTAGTTTA
>QBZO01000049.1 GCA_003282225.1 Prochlorococcus sp. AG-335-I21 | reverse complement strand
AATTCCTAAATATGAATATAAAGAGAGATCCAAATTAATAAATTTTGCTTAAATTTATATTAGCCTATCAAATCGAATCATCAAATTTTGAATTAAATCTTAGTTAAATAACAATAATTTATAAGTATTTATAATTAATAAACGAATAAACTGAAAATATAAATTAAAGTCGATGTATTAAATTTGATTCTCTATGCAGGAATTCTTACAAAGAGATCTTAGTTCAAGCTTATTATCTATTTCTGTATTATTGGGTTGGCTAGGCATAAGTTTTGTTTTCCTAAGAATATTAGCGATAACAATAAAAAAGATATTAGAAGCCGTATTCAAAAACTCTAATCAATGATGATAAGAATTTATATTTGATTCTTTATCACAATTATAAAAATTAAATAGATATAATTAAATATAAATGACAATTCTAGATAAAGTAAAAATTGGAAACACGGTAAAGGTTAATCTAGAGCTTTCAAAAGATAGATTAACTAAAGAGACCATTGAAGCATTAAACATCTCATCAGAATGTACTATAAGTGATTTCAAAATCACTGATGGTATGGGTATTGGAGTAATTTTAAACTTATCAAATGGAAAAAATGAGTGGTTTTTTGAGAATGAAATTCAAATTCTTGATGAGAAAGGCAACATAATGGAAAATCAAGTAAATAAAATTAAAAATTCAGAAAATAATTTTATATTGAATGCAGTAAATAATATTAATTACGAACCTAAGTTTACATCCAGTGAACTTTTAAATCCGATTAATTTTATAACTTGGCTTATTGTTTCATTAAAAGATATTTTATAATTGATTTTAATATTCAACTAAATTAATATATTTAGAATTTTTAAAATTTATAGAATCTAAAATTAAAACTGACTTTTAAAATAATATGGAAGAGAATATTATTCAAGTTGAAAATCTATCAAAATCATTTGATATTTCTTCAAAAGAACCTGGACTAAAGGGTACAATTAAACATTTTTTTAAAAGAGAAACAAAAAGTATTGAGGTTATAAAAAACATAAATTTTGAAATAAAAAAAGGAGAGATAGTAGGCTTTCTTGGGGCTAATGGTGCTGGGAAAACAACCATCCTTAAAATACTCTGTGGTTTAATTTACCCAAGCCAAGGTAAATTATCTGTTGCAGGTAACCTACCTTATAAAAGAAGGTTAAATTTCCTCAAAAATATAACTTTAATAATGGGGCAAAAACAACAGCTTATTTGGGATCTTCCTCCAATAGAATCTTTTTACTTAAATGCCGCAATTTATGACATAGAAAAATTTGAAGCTAAAAAAAGAATTAAAAAATTGTCAGATATGCTCGAGATTGAAAAGGAGCTTTATATACCTGTTCGAAAATTATCTTTAGGTCAAAGAATGAAATCAGAATTATTGGCAGCTTTAATACATAAACCAAATATTTTATTTTTAGATGAACCTACACTAGGTCTAGATATTAATGCTCAAAGAAATCTTAGAAAATTTCTGCAAATTTATAATAAAGAAACTGATGCAACAATTTGTCTAACTAGTCATTACATGAAAGATATTACATCTTTATGCAAGAGGGTAATATGTATTCACGAAGGATGTCTTACATATGATGGAAAACTGGAAAAACTATTAAAGAAAATATCCCCTGTCAAAGATATCCTTTTTATTTGCAAGACGGATAAAGATGCTAGAGAACTAAGCAATTCAGGATTTATTATCAAAAACCAAAATCAAAAAGAAATTACAATAACAATAAAAAAAGATTCTATTAAATCTACTTTAAAAAAGATTCTTAACAAATTTGAAATCGAGGATCTATATGTAAATGAGCCTCCTGTTGATGAAATAATTGGGAATATTTTAGTAAAGGACAAAGTATAAATGTTTAATTTAAATAAAAATAAGCTAATAACATTATTAAAAGTACAGTACTCAAATATGTTGGAATATAGAGTAGAAATAGCTTTATGGGCAATATCAGGAATAATACCTTTTTTCATGCTCAATATATGGACAAACAATAACTTAAATGAATCAATTAACTTAAGTAGTGTAATGCTCTCCAGATATTTTTTGAGTGCTTTCTTCGTAAGGCAATTTTCCGTGGTTTGGGTTGTCTTTACTTTTGAAGAAGACGCTCTCTTGGGTAAAATTTCCCCATATTTAATTCAACCTTTAAACCCATTTTTTAGATACTTTGCTCAACACATAGCAGAACAAATTACACGCTTCCCTTTTGCCATAATAATTTCATTAATTTTTTTTCTAATAAATCCAGAAAGTTTATGGATACCAAGCTTAAGTCTATTCTTATTAGCATGTCTTTCTACATTTTTTTCATTTTTAATTCAATTTCTGATTCAATCAATTATTGCTTGCTTTTGTTTTTGGACAGAAAAGGCTTCTTCAATAGAGAGATTGTTATTTATCCCAACTCTATTCCTTTCAGGACTTTTGGCCCCAGTAATATCTTTCCCAGAATATGTAAAATCATGGATATACATAACTCCATTCCCTTACTTAATTGATTTTCCAGCAAATATATTATCTGGGAATAATACAA
>QBZO01000048.1 GCA_003282225.1 Prochlorococcus sp. AG-335-I21 | reverse complement strand
ATTGAACGAGCAAGTACTGCTAAAACCCAAAAAGATATCACAAGATTTGAAAGATATGGCAAAGCAGCTTGTGGTGATGATGGATTGCCTCATTTAATAATAGGTCCACCACTTGAACCATGGGGAGCACTCCTAAATAGAGGTCATGAAGGTGATTTACTTATTCCTGGTGTATTGTTTATCTATATCGCAGGAATTATAGGATGGTCTGGGAGAGAGTATTTGATTGAATCCAAAAAGACTAAGAACCCAGCAGACCTTGAAATAATTATTGATTTAGACTTAGCGAGAAAATGCCTTATCAAAGGTGCTCAATGGCCCCTATTAGCTAACAAGCAAGGAAGGAACGGAGATTTAAGAGAGAAAGATAATAATATTACACTTAACGGCCCTAGATAAAACATCATCCCACACATTCTTAAAATCAAATGCTTAAAATTTTTAACACAAAATTCATCAGGTCAGCACCAGTAGTTGCAGCAGTTTGGCTAAGCCTAACCGCTGGAATAATTATTGAATTCAATAGATTTTTTCCTGATTTATTATTTCATCCGATGAGCTGAGATTTCAAAAAGAACTTTCAAGACTTAATTATTTTGAAAACTCCTTTTACTGTCTCATCAACATCATGATTTGTTAATACAAAATCAAATTCATCTGAGGATGCAATTTCATAGTCGGCTCTTCTAAGTCGTCTATCTATTGCCTCCTCTTTTTCAGTGCCTCTATTTCTTATTCTTTTTTCTAATTCTGATTTGCTAGGAGGGAGAAGAAATATTGATAAAGCTTTTGGGAACTTTTCTTTAATTTGTTTTGCACCTTCAACCTCAATTTCAAGTAATACAATAAATCCTTTTTCAATCTTTTCATTAACAGTCGATAAGGGTGTTCCATAGTAGTTTCCTGCAAATTGGGCCCATTCAAGAAATTCTTTTTTAACGATCATATCTTTAAACCTTTCGTCACTTATAAAGTAATAATTCTCACCATCTTTCTCTCCAATTCTGGGATTTCTAGTTGTTGCAGAGATAGAAAGCCAAATATCTTTATTTCTATCTAAAAGTTCTTTCACGACAGTCCCTTTTCCAACGCCACTGGGGCCAGTGATAATTATTAGTCTTTTTAAATTTTTCATATTAAAATTTTTACAGTAAAATGAATGCTGGTGAATAATTACAAGAAATAATGCAAAAGGGTGTACCTCAGGTAATGGATATTACATCTATAAAATCTGTATTGCATGATTTATCAGAAGAAGTTTTACCATCAAGGTTTGAAACTGCTCAACAACCTGAACCTAATATAATTCAATTCTGTTTAAGAGGAATAAATAGCCAAACTTGGATAGAAGTATCTTGGAATAGTGATTCTGCACGAATACTTAAAATAAAAAGGCCTGAAAAAACAGGAGCAGAAAGTACACTCTCCAAACAATTAAGATATGGATTAAAGTATATGGCGCTAGTTGCGATAGAACAAGATAAATTTGAAAGAGTTATTAAATTTGGATTTGCAAAAAAGCCTGGAGATGAAATAAATAAATACTTAGTTTTTGAATTAATGGGCAAACATAGCAATATTTTTTATTTAGATAATAATCAAAAAATAATTGCAGTTGGCAAACAAATAAACTCTAATCAATCTAGCTTTCGTATTGTTTCTACAGGCTCTATCTATTCAGAGCCTCCCACAAACATGAAAAAGGAGCCTAATTCAAACGAATCTTATGAATCCTGGAAAGAGTCTATTTCTTCAATTCCAGAATCACTAAAGTACTGTCTAATAAATACTTATCAAGGGGTAAGTCCAATACTTACAAAGCAACTCGAGACTTTTAGTAATATGGAAAGTTTAGAAATAATGAATAAAAATATTGATTTAATAAGTGAAACCAACTTAAAAAAGATATACAATAGTTGGAAAATATGGATTAATAGGTTTAATAATAACAACTTTAATTTCTCTATTTTTGATAATTTTTTTTATTCAGTTTGGTTTTTAAAGAATGAAATAAATAATAAACATAATATTGATCAAATTGATGGATTAGAAAACTATTATGATTTTTATTTAAAACAAAGAAAAATTGACGCTTTAATAAAAAAAATTGATGGAATAATTTTTAAACAAAAAAATCTTGAGAAAAAGAATTTTAAATTACAATCTGATCTTTTAATTAACTCCGAAAATTATCAAATATATAAGGAAAAGGCTGACAAAATATTCACGACTCATGAGATACAAAAACAAGATGTTATCAAAGGCCAAAAGCTTTATAAAAAGTCAAAAAAACTAAAAAGAGCACAAAATTTAATAAAAGAAAGGATTGATATTTATAAAAACAAACTTGATAGATTAGAAGAATTTAGTACTCTATTGGATAACTTAAATTCTCTAAAAAATGAAAATCCCACAATTAGAATCAATCTACTGGAAGAAATTAAAACTGAAATTTGTCGAGAGTTTAATGTGAGAATCAAAAATATAAGAGAACAAAAAAGAAACTCCTCTGGATTAGAATCTTCCCCAATAGAAATAAATACCCCAAAAGGATTAAAAGTTCAAATAGGAAGAAATATGAGGCAAAATGATCTAATAAGTTTTAAGTTTTCAAAAAAAGGGGATCTTTGGTTCCATGCACAAGAATCACCCGGAAGTCATGTTGTTTTAAAGTCTTCATCTCAAAACCCATCGGATGAAGACATTCA
>QBZO01000047.1 GCA_003282225.1 Prochlorococcus sp. AG-335-I21 | reverse complement strand
TTTTAAAAGCTTCAATTAAATTAACTATTTTTAATCCAAAACAATTATAAATATTATTCTTATTTTGAAAGAATTTTATTTATTAAATTACAAAATCGAATCTTTAATGCATAGCGTATTAGCGTAATGCTTTTGGGGATAAAAGGTTTTTAATTTCATAGTCAGGTTTAATTAATTTTTAATTTTGGTAATTTGATTTTAAAGAAAATGAAACCCATGCAGTTTTTTAAATAGCTAGTATCTATTTTGTGAAAATAATTTTCTGTATTTTTTAACTAGTTTCTTTATAGGTAAAACATAGTAACAATAAAGAATTCCATGCTCGTTGTAATCACTATACCCAACTCCAAATCCATTAATATCTTTTATATGTGATTCATCTAGATATGTTCCGAAGATCCTATCAGGGAAAGTGAAAATTTTTCCTAAGTTTTTATTAAAGTGCTTTGGATTACTTGAATGATGTATCCAATGTAAGCTAGGACTCATAAATATATAACTGAAAGGTTTAGGAAATATAAGTTTTATAGAGCTATGAGCAACATCTGAAAATAATTTTGAAAGTAATTCAATTCCACAATATATTGTAAAAACCAACCAAGACCCTTGCTCTAAGGATTTATTAATAATAATGGTACTTAAAACAGTGAGGGGTAAAAGAGGTATTTGAGTAATTAGATTTGTCCATATATTGTCTCTCGCTCCACTAAAAATCGTCATTTCTGTAGCTGAATGATGATGTTCATGCAACTCCCAAAAATATTTATGAACGAACCAATGCCAAAAATACTCTGCAAAATCTGCTAGTAGTAATGAAAACAGAAAAACAAAAATAATTGGAAGTGAAGAAAAAGGGAATAATTTATCATATAAAGAGTTTAAAGTTATACCAAAATTCTCATGAATTCTAGAAAATCCTAAAGTTAAGGTGACAAGAAGAAACTTAAACCTATCTCTATTAATTACGAATGCAAAAAACCAATAATATAAATCTGCATATTTTGCACCTTTAGAAGCAAATGTTCTAAAAATACTAAGATTCTTGATTGAATTGATTGAAATACCTGGAGTACTAGTAAATTCAAAAATGCTTAAAATTAAAATCATATAAATAAAATTTATAGATTTAAGAAAAATTAAACCGGGAAAACCTAAATCATCAAGATAATTGAAAAAATTTCCCTTAAAATCAAAACCAAGGATATTTGTAGTTGGTAATTCGGCTCTAGTAATCCAAAAAATATGAACTAATATTGCTATGAAAAGAATAAAATAAGCAAATTTGCTTCTTTTAGTATTTTTTATTTTTTTTATGAAAGTTTCACTAGTTATCATTATTGGATAACGATTTTTTATATATTAAGTGTTTACCAAGAAAATTGTGCTAATTAGCAATTTATAATTAGGGTTTTAAAATATAAAATTTTAATAAATTAACTATAAAAATCCTAATTAATCTACGATGATTTTTATGAACTAAAACAAATAAATAAAGTTTTTAAAAATTAAATGAATTCTGAAAACATTGGCATGAAGAATTTCAAGAAAAGGACTTTATAACCAGATTTCTATATAATTCTCGTTGTTCAGACTTAAAAAAATCGTAAAAAACATCTAAAAAAACTGATTAAATCTTTAAATATTATTGATAATGTTTGCTGTCCCTCTAGGGCTTTACATATGATTTCCGAATTAAATATCAAATTTAACCATTTAGGGATAGAGATTAGAAAAGATTTCTATCAATTATCATTCGATGGATATGGAAGAAATGATAATTTTTCGATAATCAACAATAATATTAAAAACTGTTTTGATCAGTTTAATAAAGCGGATTTAATTATTGGTCTATAATCTTTTGAGAACATTAAAGAAGATATATTTTTCAAAATTTTAGCAGCGATTTAAGAACATCATTCAAGTATCTATACTCTATAAATGACAGTACCAAACGAACTAGGGATTGCTTTACTAACAAAAAATATTGGTTTATATCTAATGGGTTATCAAAGATCAAAGGATTATTCTTTAGTTGAAACTATATATACTACTACTCATAAATTAAACAAATAAAAAGAGTTTATAACGAAAATAAATGTTTTGACTGGAGATGGCTTGAACATTCTTTATGTTTAAATCTAAATATAATAAAAAATTCTTCATCCAATTTAATACCCATCTTTAATTCTCCAAGTATTAGATTTATATGTTAAAAAGATAATTAAAACTTTGAAAATTTTGAAGATTTTAGTAAATTTAACAATAAATTTTTTTGATTTCTCTGAATATACTAAAATGGATGACATAAATACCAATCTATATTCCTAGATACTTCAGATCAAAAATAAACATTCTATGAAATCAATTAATATACTAAACGAATCTTTAAATTCTCATGAAGAATTAATTAAAAGAATAAATGAAGATTTAAAAAACCAAATTTTATTATTATCTGAAAAAATTATTTTAATTTTGCGAAATGGAGGAATTATTTTTTGGTGCGGTAATGGAGGAAGTGCTACAGATTCTCTACACTTATCAGCTGAATTATTAGGTCGTTTTCAAATAAAAAACAGCCCACCCTTCAAATCAATATCACTAACCTCTGATATTGCTTTAATAACCTGCATTTCAAATGATTTTTGCTACGAAAATATCTTTGAGAGACAAATTCAGGGAATAGGGACTTCAAAAGATATGCTTATAGCTTTATCAACGTCAGGGAGGAGTAAAAATATTATTAACGCATTAAAAATGGCAAAAAGTAAAGGACTTACTACAGCATCTTTCTTGGGTAAAAATATTGAAAATACAAAACCATTTGTAGATTACTGCATTAGTATTCCCTCTGATAATGTTGCAAGAATACAAGAGATGCACTTACTCATAGGCCATATTATTTGCCAAATAGTTGAAGATAAGCTCTCTTAAGATGATGAATTTTCCAAATCTAAAAGAAATTCATACAATAGTTTTTGATTTTGATGGTATTTTCACAAATAATATGGTTTACGTTAACCAAGAGGGAATAGAATCAGTCAAGTGTG
>QBZO01000046.1 GCA_003282225.1 Prochlorococcus sp. AG-335-I21 | reverse complement strand
CGGGAGAATCTCATAAAAACTTAGCAAGTTTAAGTGAGATATTTAATGCTGCTTTTGAGGTTGGTTTAGATAGAAATTCCCTAATGATTGCACTCGGAGGGGGAATTGTAGGAGATGTCACTGGTTTTGCCGCCGCTACTTGGTTAAGAGGTATTGAATATATTCAAATCCCTACAACATTATTATCTATGGTTGATTCATCAGTAGGTGGGAAAACAGCCGTTAATCATCCTAAAGGAAAAAATCTAATAGGCGCTTTTTATCAGCCAAAAGCCGTTTTTATTGATCCGGAAACCCTAATTACTTTACCAACGAGAGAATTCAAGGCAGGCATGGCAGAAGTGATAAAATATGGAGTAATAAAAGATAAATCACTTTTTGAATACTTAGAAAACCAAAAGAATAGAGATAAAATTCTCAATCTCGAAAACGAATCATTAATTAAAATAATCAATAATTCAATTAAAACTAAAGCTTGTATAGTTTCTGAAGACGAAAAAGAAAATGGAATTCGCGCAATATTAAATTATGGTCATTCCTTTGGCCATGTCATAGAAAATTTGTGTGGATATGGAGAGTATCTACATGGCGAAGCAATATCAATTGGAATGAGAATTGCAGGAGATATTGCGACTGAAAAGAATTTGTGGTCAAAAGAGCATTCTTTAAGGCAAGATCATCTTATTGAAAGCTATGGTCTACCAACACAAACGCCTAAAATCAAAAAGAATGACGTAATGAAAATACTTATGGGTGATAAAAAAGTACGTAATGGGAAAATGAGATTTATATTACCCATAGATCTTGGAGAAGTTGATATATTTAATGATATAAATGAGACGCAATTCCTAAAATATTTCGATTAGCGAATACAGCTTGAATTTACTTTAAATTTATTATTATTAAATTTGCTAAAAACAAACCATTTAAAATCTCCTAAACAGATTGGATCAACTAATCTCAATAAGGCTTCTCTTCTAGAAAGAGCTTTTGAGATATCATCCTTTAGTTCATTCTGAATTTCAAAAAGTCGTTCTGCTAAACCAAGTAATAATAATGCCTCTCCTTGTTTGACTATTCCAATAGTTTCAAAACCTAAAGTTTCCGAATCATGAATTAAACTTTCAATACAAATATGAGCAGTTAAATCACAATCCCCTGGAGACTCAAAAACATTTTCAACAATTTTTTGGTTCTTGTATGAAATTAATGTCCCATTACTATTACTCAATGAATAATATCTTTTAGCTTCTTTGGCATAGTCAATTATTAATAAAATTCCATTATTGATTTTTTCATAAATATCCTTTAACCATTTTTTATTATCTACATGCCATTCGGTGGTCCATCCTTCTGGAGCAAATTCAGGGGGAATATTAATATCTAATTTTTCCTGAGCAGAGGCAATACTTTTTTCTAATTCTTGTGTGATTGCAATTTCTTCAAAGAACAATCTTCCTGATTTCTTATCTATGGAGACTCCTTGCCGATGTATTTTACCTTTTGAATTTATTATTCTTTCTACAGGCAAAGCATCGAGTACCTCATTAGCTAATACAACACCATTTAAACTTCTATCTTCAAAGTCCTTTAGACTACTCCATAAAATATCAAAACCCAATTTTAAATATTTTTCTAATTTCTTTTCCTGTTTTTTTATCATTCCTTTATTTGGCTCAATAATGATAAAACAAACATTTTTTAATATATTTTTATCGTTAATAAAGAAATACTCAAGGAGACCGCTCATAAGACTGCCGTCTCCTGCTCCAAACTCAATCACTGATAACTTATCATCACAATTTGATTTACTTTTAACCTGTATCAACCATTCGTAAATTTGTTTCGATAACAAAAAAGCGAAGTCATCTGACATTGAAGGTGAAGTAACAAAATCACCCTTAGAGCCTAAATTAGCTCTACCACTTCCATAGTATCCGTTATTTATGTCATTCAAAACTAAGTTCATATAGTCATAAAAACTTATAGTTCCTCCCTTTTTTATAATTTTTTTTATTAACCATTCTTGATTACTCGCGGGTAGTCTTTTCATCGGCGAAAATATATAGAGATAAAAATACTTTTATGCATTCAAAGATTAACTATTTCTTAGGGATAATTCTATCTATAATAATTTTAATTTTTAATAAACCTTCTTTTGCTATTAATAATCCAAATCTTTTACCTGAAGAGAAAACACCTGTTATCGATTTAGCTAAGACATTAAGTCCCAATCAGAAAAATTCTTTAGAAGAAAATCTTAATAACTTAGAAAAGGAAAGTGGTTGGAAGATTAAATATTTATCTCAATTCGAAAGTGTCCCTGGAATTGCAATAAAAGATTATTGGGATTTAGATGAAACAAGTTTATTAGTAATTGCAGACCCTAGAGGAGGTAATTTATTAAATTTTAATGTTGGTGAAGCCTATTTTGCTTTCATGCCTAGATTATTTTGGGTGGAACTTCAAACAAGATTCGGGAATCAATACTATGTAAAAGATCATGGAGAAGATGGAGCAGTATTAGATGCAATTAATTCAGTAAAAATTTGTCTTGACAGAGGAGGATGCCAAGTTGTTCCTGGATTACCAAAGGAACAATATATATGGACTTTGTGTACTTCTATTTTAGGAGGATTAGTTGCAGGATTTGCTGCCGCTCCAAGAAAAGAGGATCAAATCATATCAATTGGATTTTTAGCTCTTCTTTCTCCTTTATGGGGAATGCTCTTTGGCATTTTTGGTTTAGCACCAATAATTTCTAGAACAAGCGAAATTATACCGTTATTCAAAAATGGACTTGCTTTTGCTGCCGCATTAATTGCAGGATACCTTTTATCACAAACCGTATTCTCTAGATATGAGAAACCGAAAAAAAGTTAATAATTTCCTGCTTATAATCTCTATTTCAAAAAAGAATTTCTTCTTCGCATATCTCTCCTGCCTCTGAATACCATCTGTGAGAAATATGTGCAATTTTATTATCTACAAACTCAACCCATGAAAAGTTTACTAATAATTCGCCCTCTATATTATTTTTATATCTTGGAACTATTGCAGAATTCAAATAAGCTGTACCTTCTTTATCAATTTTGAACATATTTCTCAAACCTTGATTTCTTTTCAGACGATTATGCATATGCCCAAAAATGACAAGGTCTATTTTTCTTTTTTTTTGTATTTCTGAAATTGCAACAGCTAAATCTCTATCTCCCCAGTCA
>QBZO01000045.1 GCA_003282225.1 Prochlorococcus sp. AG-335-I21 | reverse complement strand
CCGAATAAACAACTTGTTGAAGAGTTGTTTAGTTTGGGATTGCTTTAGTTCTTTACTTCTTAGTTCCTTGTACTATCAATGTAATTAAGGGTTATTTTTATGGAATATTCATGCATTTAAAATAATTATCATTGGCCATATCCATATTTAAACCCCATTCTTTATCAGATTTTCCAACACCTTTTTTAGTGTCTTTTTGAAATTTAGCTGTACATCTTTCTTCTATATTTTCTGGAGAATTATAATTCCTGAGGAAAATAAAAACTAAATATGATAAAGATGAAATTGCTCCTATAAAAAATGTAATTCTAGTGAATTTCTTTTCCATCTTTCTGTATATATATTCTATTTATAGTGATGATTTAATTTTGCTACTGTATTTTTTAATCCTTTTTGGGAAACTTACATGCTAAAGCTTGCTTTTGTGGTCTAGATAAATTTCACTCGATTAAGTCACTAATTTGAATATCAACCTTGCTCAACATCTTGTTTTAAATTTGTATTTTTTATGTAGTAATTATAAAGATTAATTTCCGCTTGTTTTTCACTGACCAGCACAATATTCTGCCCTCCTAAAAGCATTATTCTTTGCTTTTTGTAGTACTAAATTGACTTTTTTTTACCTTTCTAAATCATTAACATTAGCAAACCTAGTAATATTAATGTTTTATCAAACAACAAAAAAAAGTATTATATTCCTTTTAATAAATCCTTATTTTGGTTCTCGTAATGCAGTAATAAGTAATCCGCCTATTAATCCTAGATTCATGAGTACTGTTCTTTGATGGAAAGGAAATACATGAAAAATAAATGTGGTTGGAATAAGAAATATCAATAAAAAAGCTGAACCAATTTTTGATTTCCTCCAAAGATAAAAAATCCTGAACCTAAAGTAAGGCATATTATTGCTCCAACTAAAAGTATAGATGCAATTGGATCAGGAATACCTTTTGAAGATACATATTCAACTACCAAAACCTAACCTGCTAACAATAAATGGATGGATTTACTGATTTCTCTACAGTTATGTATCAGTAATGTATAGGAAATATTGTATAAGCATTAACTGGGGTCAATTTCTTTACATTTATTAACAGTTATGTTATATTTGTTTACATAATCAATTTTTAATTATGACACCTGACGCAGAAAGATTTAACGGCTTAGCAGCAATGCTTGGTTTCGTAGCAGCAGTTGGCGCATACGTAACAACTGGTCAAATAATACCTGGTTTCTTCTAATGTCAAATTCTTCATACACTACAACTGAGTCTGGCGGAAGACAAAACATGTTTCCATCAGAAACTCGTCCTTATATAGATGAGTCAGTTTCTTACGACGGATACCCTCAAAATGCAGAAAAAGTTAACGGTCGTTGGGCGATGATTGGCTTCGTAGCATTATTAGGTGCATACGTAACAACAGGTCAAATCATTCCAGGTATTTTTTAATGAGTCCACTAGCAGTTTTTTTGATTTTAATAGTATCTCTAACTGCTTTACTCGTTGCTTCCCTAACTAAACAATTTCAAGAAGAAAATTTAATTTACTCAAACAAAAATCAAATGACAAACTCAAACACAAAAACTAAAACAATCGAGAAGGAAAAAGTTGTCGCAGAAACTCTCAACGGTAGATTTGCAATGATCGGACTTATAGCTGCAGTTGGTGCATATCTAACTACAGGTCAAATCATTCCAGGTTTCGTTTAAATACAAACTTCAAATAACTAAAACAAAAAATGGAAAACTCAAAACCTAGCTACTGGCAAAATGCAGAAAGAACTAATGGAAGAATGGCAATGATGGGCTTTTTTGCATTAGTAGTTAATTACGGTCTTTTTGGCTGGATCATACCTGGAATTTTCTAAAATGAATTTAGATATTTTCTTAATCTCATTCTTTGTATATCTTTTAGTACCAGTACTGATGATTGCTAAAGGAAAAAAAGCAACTAATTAATAGCATAATGAATTTAGGATTACTCTTCCTCAAAGTTAATACTACTGGAGTAATAACTTTATCTGAATTAGATTGGATCACAAATCACCAATCAAATTTCTCAAGATTAGATATGGCACTAGTTTTAAAAATTGGTCGCCTTATGGATGAGGGAATAATAGAACTTGATTGTAGATTGCCAGCATAAATATTTAAAAATTAAATCGTCATGAGAGCTTGCTTTTAGGGATATAAGCAAGCTTTTATATTGTTTATTTTCTAAAAAAGAAAAAAGAAAGGAAATTAACTTCCGACGTTAGAAATCTAACTCTTTTCTTGTAGGTAGTGGTTTTTTAATAATTTACTTTTAGGCGCTTTGCCAGAACCATTGTTTTGATTCTATTTTGTTTTCATATTTTGGTTGAATTTGTACGCGTATGACTTTATTCTTTGGTTCAATTTGCTCCAATTTACTTTTTGTCTTAACAGCATCAAGACTAATCATGAAAATGATTACAAAGATAATAGAAAACATATAAGCGAAACTATATAGCGGACTATATTTATTGCCAATGAAACCTGCAGTCTCTAAGGAAATTGCAGCCGCAATCGTTAGATCGCTTATGGGAAGTTGAGACCATTTAATCATCAATAAAAAATTTAGCTAAAAGAACGATAAAACACTAAATCTAAATTCTCAAGGAGAATGAAACAAATAAAAATAAGAGTTGATTAAAAAGCAGGTTGGCTTAATAAATCATGAAATTATAAACATTTAGTCAATTGAAATATAAATATTATCTATCTGCTTTTACGTATTTGAGGTTTTATATATCATTCACCATCATCGTCAATATCTCCAATAGAAGATATTAAAACATACACTCCAGTTATTTTAAAATTATTGAAAGATAGAGAAATATCTTGTTCATATTTATTCCTTTTTAAACAGCATGGTTGATTTCCAAAGCTTCCGCAGCGTGCTCATGACAAACATAGAAGTAGTCTAAGAGGCCGAATTATTTACTGAGTATTTAGATTTCACTAATCCAGAACTTTCTTATTCTTAAACCAGTACAAGTTATGGTTCATGACTCAAAAAAAACATTAATCAAATATTAGGTTTAAATTCTCCTGAATCAATAAGATTATTTATTAATCGTTCTTTTTCTGATTTAAGATTTTCAAGTGCTGAATTAGTAAATTGTTCTTTTGCCTCAAATTTAGGTGTTTTAATTATCTTTTTATTAGGTAACTTTTTGCCAGGCTTTGATTTCATTAATTTTCTAAATATAAATTCGATATTAGATGATTGAATAGGATATTAAGGTATGAATTTTTACAAAAAATAAGTTATTTTTTGTAATCCACCGG
>QBZO01000044.1 GCA_003282225.1 Prochlorococcus sp. AG-335-I21 | reverse complement strand
TCTTTTTAAAAGAGAAGCCATAATAAAAGAAGTTAACTGGGTTTCAATTGAAACACCTTTAAAAGAAATAGAAGTAGAAGCACAAATACGATATCGGAGTGAACCCGTAAAAGGAATTTTAGTTCCTGTAAAAAATGAAGATAACATAACCAAAAAGTTTAAATTAATTTTCGAAGATAACCAAAGCTCTATCACTCCTGGGCAAGCAGCAGTTTTTTATAAAGATGAAATTTTATTAGGAGGCGGGTTAATTTGTGAATTTCCCAAAATATAAATTTAATCCTATTAAAAACAAAAATAATAAGAACAAAGGGCTTTCCCCAAATGTTGTATAGAAAGTTTTTTCAGAAGAAAAATTAGGATTTACAACATCATTTTGCTCAGTATTAGGATCAAAGAGTTTAATTATTTTTCCCTGTTCACTTATTAATCCTGAAGGACCAGTATTTGAAACAATTATATTATCTTTTTTATTTTCTATACTTCTTACTCTGGCCAAAGATAGAAATTGTTTATGAAGCTTTCTTGGGAAAGGATCTAAGTTAGCTACTGAAATTATTAGTTCTGCCCCACTGTTTATCGCATTTCTTATTTTAAATCCATCAGTAATTTCATAACAAATTGCTATTGCAAGTGGCTGAGTAAATTCCCATTTAAAAAACCTTGAATGAGATCCTGGCTGAATACCACCTACTGCCGATAGTCCTCTTGAGAATATATTTAAAAATCCTGGAATTTTCTCCCCGAATGGTACAAGTCTATGTTTATCAATAAAAGATGAGTAAGTTTTGTCACCAATTTGATAACCAAGTAATGAACTTCGCAGGCTATTTTTAGACTTTCTAAAACCTCCTGCCAACATCCTAATCTTGCTTTTGAAATTTAAATTGAAATTATTATTCAAAGTTCCCTCAGGTGTAATAAGGATTTTTGCATTATTTGATAGAGCAATTTTTTGAGCAGAAATTAACTTATCATTTATAAATTCATTTTTAAAATTCGTTTTTTCTCTTGTGGGCATATTAGTTTGCCACAAAGCTACTGGATAGTCATTATTCCTACTAATTGGGTTTGTTATACCTCCAAGGAAATGTAAAATGAAGATAATCAAAAGCCCAAATAGGAATGTTTTTTTTAAATGATATTTTCTTTTCCATTTCTCATAAATTAGGTAAATCCAAAAACCTATAATTAACTGCACTACACATAAACCACTTCCACCAATCCATCTTGCTAAACCCGCAAGATACAAATCTCCGGGAACTATTCCTTCGCCCAAACCTATCCAAAAAAGAGGCGTTTGGGAAAGAATGTATTCACCTATACCCCAGGCAAAAGTTAACAATAAAACTTTTATACTTAATGTTAAAAAGTTCATCTTATAAATATCTTTTTTTTTGAGAATTCTTTTACCTAAAAGACCCCATAAATAAACCAATATTCCTCCTACCAAAGAGCAACCTAACAAGATTGAAATGGAAATAATTAAACTTGATATCCATGAGAAACCTAACCAGGTCATTGGGTGAAGTTCATAAAGCCAAGAATGACTTACCAAAATAAAGAAAAACCCCCAAAGAAAGTTTGCTAAATTTTTATCACTTCTGCTCCATAAAATAAATAAGGATAATGGCATAAAAAGCAACCAAAAATGCGTTGAGGTAGCAATTCCTCCAAAGATGCCTCCCAAGCATGGATAAAAATATTTATTAAACTTTTTATTTCGAGTGTTAATCAACAATATAAAATTTCCAAATTAATTCTTTTAAAAAGATATATTATTGTACCTTTTTCTGTAGTATTGAATATAGTGACTTTTAAAATAAAGTGAAAGAAGTTTTAATTAGTTTTACGATCTTTGTATTTTGCATTTCATTAACTCTGTTTAGTCAATTTAACTCCCCTCAGGTTGTTAATGCAGCTGAAACAAAAACTGAATTTATAAATAGAACACCTATTACAAAATCATCTAATGTTTCAAATAATAATATATTTGAATTAGATCCATCAGATCCAAACCCAATACTTTTCGCTATGGCAGAAGAAACACAAGAAGAAAGCAACTCTAGAACTACAGATAGTGGTTTAATTATTGTAGATATACTCTATGGAGAAGGAGATGAAGCAAACTCAGGACAAACAGTTTCTGTAAATTATACCGGAACACTAGAAGATGGGACCCAATTTGATACTAGTATTGGCAGGGGTCCGTTCAGTTTCCCATTAGGTGCAGGAAGAGTAATTAAGGGTTGGGATGAAGGAGTAGCAGGAATGAAAGTTGGTGGAAAAAGAAAATTAACAATTCCTCCTGAGCTAGGGTACGGATCAAGAGGTGCAGGAAATGTAATTCCTGCAAATGCAACTTTAATTTTTGAAGTTGAATTATTAAAAGTCAATTAAAGTAAGAAATAACATCTAAAACTTTTCAATTTAGTTAATCTACAAGTAAGATATATTCAAATATAAAAAAACGAATGTTAACTAAATTAATTAATTCTCTTTTAAATAAAAAATCTACATTGGAAGTTCATGCTCACTGTGACGGTCCATGTGGTGTTTACGACCCTGCTTCAACAAGAGTCGCTGCTGAAGCAGTATTAGCAATGACAAAGAAGCTAATTGCGCTTACTCCTCCTTCAAGTACAGACTCAGCAGATTGGGCTGCTTACAGTAATACGTTTTCTAGATTTGTAGCTGTAAAAGAAGAGCAGGCCAAAGAAACTAAGAAAGAAATTCTTATCTTATGGACAGATTATTTTAAACCTGTTCACTTAGAAACTTATCCCGATCTACATGAAACAATCTGGAAAGCAGCTAAATTGTGTAGCGCTTGCAAAGTAAATATTGATCTAGCTCAAGCAGAAGAATTAATGAATTATGTAGAAAAAATACATAACATCTTCTGGGAATCAAAAGGTAGGAGCGATGCTTTTGTAAAAGCTAGCTAATTTAATTATTTTTAAAAATTTTTACGATTTAATTGGATTTTTCTTTGGATTAAGAAATACTGCAATTGTCAAAGGCGACTCTATGCTGCCCAGCTTAAAAGAAAGTGACATAGTATTTTTTAAAAAATATATAAAAAACAAATCACTTTTGAAAGTTGGTCAAATAGTAATTTTCTATCATCCTTTAAAAAATATAAGGTTAATAAAAAGATAATATAATTGTTTCAAATACTGGTCCTTCAGGATTAATAAGTGAACAGGGAAAAATAATTAAACTCTTTGATCCTAATACTGAGCAAAATGATGTTGTAAATCCTAATTTTTCTTCTGAAAAAACTTTCTATACAACATTTGGGGAAAGCCCTTTGTTCTTATTATTTTTGTTTTTAATAGGATTAAATTTATATTTTGGGAAATTCACAAATTAACCCGCCTCCTAATAAAATTTCATCTTTATAAAAAACTGCTGCTTGCCCAGGAGTGATAGAGCTTTGGTTATCTTCGAAAATTAATTTAAACTTTTTGGTTATGTTATCTTCATTTTTTACAGGAACTAAAATTCCTTTTACGGGTTCACTCCGATATCGTATTTGTGCTTCTACTTCTATTTCTTTTAAAGGTGTTTCAATTGAAACCCAGTTAACTTCTTTTATTATGGCTTCTCTTTTAAAAAGA
>QBZO01000043.1 GCA_003282225.1 Prochlorococcus sp. AG-335-I21 | reverse complement strand
TCAAATAGTAAGAGCCATCAAAATTCAATTGTTAAATGTAAGTTAGAAACCCAGAAAAAATTTAATTTATAGTTAAAACAAAATGAGATCTTCAAATAATCAAAATCCTATAGTTAGGCTTTATCTGAATTTAAGAGATGAAAGGAGTCTACTTTTTGTTGCTTTTTTAAGTTCGATAATTAATAAAATCTTAGATTTAGCTCCTCCAGTAATTATTGGTATTGCTGTGGATATTGTAGTTAAAGAACAGAATTCTTGGATCGGTAATTTCGGGATAAAAGAAGTTCCAAATCAATTAATAATACTTGCATTTGCTTCTGGGATAGTATGGTCAGCTGAATCTTTCTTTGAATATTTATATTCAGTGTTATGGAGAAATTTAGCCCAGATATCACAACATAAATTAAGAATAAAGGCTTATAAGCATATACAAGAATTAGATATGGCTTTCTTTGAAAACGATAATACCGGAAGACTTCTATCGATTTTAAATGATGATGTAAATCAACTAGAGAGGTTCCTTGATCAAGGAGCTAATCAACTTATTCAATTATTTATTACGGTTTTAATTATTGGCGGAACAATGATTTTTGTTGCACCAAAGATCGCATTATTTGCTTTTTTACCTATCCCTTTAATATTTATTGGATCAATAAGATTTCAAAGAAAGCTCTCTCCAAAATATAAAGATGTCAGGATTAAAGCAGGTCTTTTAGCTTCAAGATTAAATAATAATTTAAGTGGAATACTTACTATAAAGAGCTTTACTAAAGAGAATTGGGAGCTTAATAGACTTAATAAAGAAAGCCTTGCATATCAAAGAAGTAATAAAGCAGCAATAAAATTATCATCTGCTTTTATTCCACTAATAAGATTTGCTATTTTATTTGCTTTTATAGCAATTTTACTTATTGGAGGTTTTCAAACTTGGAATAAAGTACTTAATGTTGGAACATATAGTTTTTTAGTTTTTATTACTCAAAGGTTGTTATGGCCTTTAACTACTCTAGGTCATGTTTTAGATGATTTTCAACGCTCAATGGCATCAATTAATAGAGTAATAGATCTTATAGATACCCCTATAAAAATAAAAGATGGCAAAATAAAAATTGTCTCTAAAGAGATAAAAGGTAATGTTAGTTTTGAAAATGTCAATTTTAATTATCCAGGTAGAGAGTCAACATTAAAAAATATAACTTTCGAAATTCAGAATAACTCTACATTAGGAATTGTTGGATTAACTGGTTCTGGCAAAAGTACAATTATTAAACTTCTTCTGAGAATTTATGATAGTAATAAGGGTTTAATATCTTTGGATAACATACCAATAAAAGATATTAATTTAAAAGACTTAAGAAAATGCATTTCTCTAGTAAGTCAAGAAACTTATTTATTTCATGGAACTGTTGAGGAAAATATTGCCTACGGGGCAACTAGTCCAAAAATTAAAGATATTGTAAAAGCATCTAAAATTGCTGAAGCTCATAAATTTATTGAACAATTACCAGATGGTTATAAAACAATCGTTGGGGAAAGGGGACAAAGGCTTTCTGGAGGACAACGCCAGAGAATAGCTCTAGCAAGAGCAGTACTAAAAGATGCCCCTATATTGATCTTAGATGAGGCTACTGCTTCAGTTGATAACGAGACAGAAGTTTTAATTCAGAAATCATTATCTAAAATAACTAAAGAAAGAACAACCATAGTCATAGCTCATAGATTAAGTACAATTAAAAACGCTGATAATATTATTGTTATAGATAATGGCAAAATTATTGAAAGCGGAAAACATGATTTTTTGCTAAATAATAAAAATGTATATTCAGATTTATGGAATGTTCAAGTAGGTATTTAGAAAATATCTTTTCAAAAACTAAATTAAGAAGTTAAAAGACTCGATAACATTAGTAAACATACCATCAACTTTATTCCATCTCTCTTCATTTGTTCCGACAGCAAAAGTATATAAAGTCCCTCTGTCGATCACAACAGTAGCAAGTTCATGCCTATCTTGATCATTAAGATTTAATTCATACTCTAGATCATAAAAAATATGATTAGATGCTTCTCTCTTGTTAGCATCAATAAGTTTTACTGATCTTCCTGAACCCTCAGGCGCAATGACTTTAGTTATTAATGTTTGTCCAACTTCTTTTGGATTCCCTAATTGCTCTAATTCGACTTCTTTATTTACATCTGATATCACCAAACTTAAAGTCTCATTACTATTAATTAGATCGTGGTAAATAATTTCAGGACCCCCATCTACTTTTACTCTTGTCCAACCTGTTGGATATAAAAAGGCATATCTCCCATCAGGACTCTTATAAGCCTCTAATCCTGCATTTATTCCTCCACTGCATGCACTTAATGCAAAACATAAAATTATTAATAATAAATTTTTAAAAGGGTTAATTTTCATATTTTTCATTTTTGTTAGAAATTATTAACTAAAAATATAATAAGACATTAAAAGCAAACAAATATATCCAATTTCAAAATATACGTCTAAATTGTTTCTAGAAGAAATTTAATCTTGATAACTTTTACCAAGCCACTTTCAAAATTAATTGGTCATTTTGAGAAATTTCCCGGAATAGGTCCAAGAACAGCTCAAAGATTGGCATTATTTATTTTAAAACAACCTGAAAGTAGTATTAGAGATTTTTCTAAAGCATTATTAGAGGCACATAGTAATGTTGGTCATTGTAAAAAATGTTTTAATTTAACTTCAGAAGAAGAATGTGAAATATGTAGAAATACTGAGAGGAATCAAAAGATAATTTGCGTAGTAGCAGAAACTAAAGATTTACTGGCTTTAGAGCGATCAAGGGAGTTTAAAGGAACATACCATGTTATTGGGGGGTTGATTTCTCCTATGGATTCAATTAGTCCAGAATTATTAGAGATAAGAAGTCTAGTAGAGAGAGTTAGCAAATCAGATATTGATGAAATAATACTGGCACTTACTCCAAGTGTTGAAGGAGATACTACAAGTCTCTACATTGGAAAATTACTAACTCCTTTTACTAAGGTTACTAGAATTGCCTATGGTCTTCCTATGGGGAGTGAACTTGAATATGTTGATGAAGTTACTTTAGCAAGAGCTTTAGAAGGAAGAACAAATTTAATTTAAAAATGGAAAATAAAAATCAGATGAAAGTAGAAAAAATTTTAAGGCTTCCTTCTTGGATAAAGTTTCCTATTAGTAAAGCTTCAGAATTTGAGAAAATGCAAAGACTTATTAGAAAGTCAAATATACATACAATTTGTGAAGAAGGGCGATGTCCTAATAGGGCAGAATGTTATGCCTCAGGGACTGCTACTTTTTTACTTGGAGGTTCAATTTGTTCTCGTGCCTGTGCTTTTTGCCAGGTAAGCAAAGGTAAACCTAGTGAACTAAATAAATATGAAAGTATTCAAGTCGCAGAAGCAGTAAAAATTCTAAACTTAAAATATGTTGTACTTACATCAGTAGCTAGAGATGACCTCCCCGATCATGGAGCTAATTTATTTGTATCAACGATTTATCAGATTAGAAAAATTGACCCAAAAATTCAAATAGAAGTCCTTACCCCTGATTTATGGGGAGGAGGAAAATCTTTTGAAGATAAAGATAAACTTCAAGAAGATAGGCTTAAAAAAATTCTAGAACAAAGGCCAATTTGCTTTAATCATAATCTTGAGACAGTTGAAAGGCTTCAA
>QBZO01000042.1 GCA_003282225.1 Prochlorococcus sp. AG-335-I21 | reverse complement strand
ACTCAGGTACCTTGAAAGAAAAAATTGAGATTGCATTAGCTTCTTAAAATATTTACTAAGTATAAATACTAAATTTAGTTAATAAAAATTAATATTTTAAATCTTTTTTTTATCAAAAAAACCTTTATTTTCATCGCCATCTGGATTTATAAAACTGGATGGATCTAATATCCATCTTTCAATTAATCTTTCTAATTTCTCTTGATCTTTTAGCTCTAAACTATTGCAATTCCTTAAGGCTTGGAGATACCCATCACTATATAATTTCAAGTCTGAGGGAGTATGAAATCTAGTTACTAGGTCTTGGCAACTATCGCAAATTGATTGAAAATGGCGAATTGCTACTGGATTTTCAAATGATGTCATAATTTGATAGATTCTGATTTTTATTTAGCATTTGTTATACCTTATTAAGGATGATTAAAAATTGCCTGGCCAAACAGTAATTAAGAATGCAATCAACTGAGCAAATCTTAGCTTCAGCTCCTGGCAGCTCCCAATTGCCTTCGACCTCTCAAACACCTTCGAGAGTTCTTGTTGTTGAACCTCACCCCACACTAAGAACGGTCTTAGTACAAAGACTTCGTCAAGACGGTCATTTAGCAGCCGCCGTAGGATCAGCTATTGAAGCTGTTGACTTATGCAGAGAGCAGTCTCCTGACTTGCTTGTCAGTGCTGAGATATTAGAACAAAATACTGCAATGAGGTTAGCTCAACAATTGGGTTGCTCAGTTATAGTTTTAACAGCGAGATCTGGGGTAGAACCATTAGTCAGCTTATTAGATGAAGGTGCTGATGATGTTCTTAGAAAACCTTTTGGATTAGAGGAGTTAGCCGCAAGATGCAGAACTCTACTAAAGAGGGGTCGTATAGGTTTACAGGAGAAAGTTGCAGTAGGTCCATTGGAAGTTCATTTACTTTTAAGGCAAGTAACTCTTAGCGAGAAGCCTGTAGAATTGAGCCCTAGAGAGTTTGCATTGCTTTGTGCTTTACTTATGCCTCCTGGTATAGTTCGAAGTCGCCAAGAGCTTCTAAGATTGGCATGGCCTCCATTTAGCGGAGGGCCAAGATCTGTAGATACTCAAGTTCTGACATTGCGTAGAAAATTAGAGCAGGCAGGATTAGGAGAAGGAGGAGGCATTACTACAGTTCGACAGCAAGGATATAGATTTAGTATTGATAATATTTAAATTGTAAAAGCTATTATTTCACCCATAATCATTAATATAGACAAGTAAGTTAGTAGTTTATATGTCCATAAAGGTGAAATGTATGATAATTTATCGATATTTAATTTTGTCTTTTTCTCAATTATAGATACAAACTTTTCGAAATTTTCAACCCTTTGTGGAATAAGAAAACTTTCATTTTTATTACTAATGAAATAATGTACATTACTTCCTTGGCTGGTTGGCAAAGATTTAATTAATTTAATATCATTCCAAAAAATTTCCCAATTTTTTTTCCCAAATATTTTAGAAATAAAGCTTGTTTTATAAGAAATTTTTTTATCACAGGTATATACATAATCATTTGTAATATTGATAATCAAAAGTAACCCAAAGACAAAAATAATTATTGAGAATATTTTTAATTTTTCACTTGAAATAAACGGGATAGGAAATGTAAGTGCTAAATATAATAAAATCAAGGAACTTTTAACAAAAAAAAGAGTTTTGAAATTTTCTACCATCTGATTGATCTTTTTAGTCTGGTAAATTAAAACTATTTATATTTAATTTCGATCCTATTTTATGAGCGCAAGCATAACCACTAAAAGCAACTGCATTAAGACCTTGTCCTGGAAAACATGAATCTCCAACGCAATAAAGGTTTTTTATTTTTGTAGTATTGAATGGCATAGGAAGTAATCCAAGCAATTTTTTATTAGGAATTGGTCCATAACTGCCTTCGAATCTCCCAAGAAATTTTCTATGAGTTCTTGGAGTACCAATCTCTTTATGATCAATATTTTGATCTAAGTTAGGAATTATTTTAGAAATTTTTTCTAAAAGTAATGAATAATAAACTTGCTTCTTTTTTAAATAATCTTCTCGTGAGAGGTTTTCCCATTCTTCAATTGATGAAGGAGTAAATGCGTGGATAATATGTTTACCTTCTGGAGCCAAGGACGGATCTAGTAATGTAGGTATAGAGATGAAAATTACCCCTTTTTCATTTTCTAACTCATCCCAATTCTCAACAATTATATGATGACAATTAAAGTCTTTATTTATTAAATCTTTTGTAACTCCAAGATGAATTGAGACGAAAGATGGAGAAGGCTTATAATTTTCAGACCACTTATTTTCACTTTTTGGTACTTGATCACTTTTAATTAATCCTTTTTTAAGATTATTAAGCCCAAAAGTATCCCATCTTGTGGAATTGGATACAACAATATTCGAGAAAATTTCTTCTCCATTTAATAGCTTTACTCCTACTGCCTTTCCATCTTTTAATAGTATCTCAGTCACATTAGCTCTATAACGTATTTTACTTCCAAGTCTTTCCAACCCAGAAACTAATTTTTCTGCAATCTTGCCAACTCCACCTTTTGGATAATTAATTCCTCCAGCATGTCTATCAGTAAAAACCATTCCAGCATTGATCATAGGAGTTTTAAGGGCTGGCATTACTGACCAACAAAAACACTCAATATCAATAAATTTTAAAAGTTCAGGATCCTTAATAAACTTTCTTGCAACATCTCCTGCATTTATTGGAAGCCATCTAGCTAAGCCTAAGCAGGATAATGGCGCCTTCAAGAATACCTTAAAAAGATAACTAGGATCCTCTATTGATAATAGAGGCATGGAATCTAAACAATTAAAAACCTTTTTACAAGTTCCGTAAAATTTGTTTATACCCTCCTTCTCATGAGGAAAACGTGCTGATAATGTACTAATAAATTTTTGATAACTTTTATCTACAGAAATACTAAGTTTATTTGGGAGATGATATTCAAGTTGAACGGGATCGGGAATAGTTTCACATTTCTCATTTACATCTTTCAGGGCACGAGTTAACAAATTTGTATAACCTTCCTCTCCAAACCCAAAAATCATTGAAGCGCCAACATCGAAAGTATAACCCTTTCTTTTAAATGAACCTCCACTTCCCCCTGGAATAATATATTTTTCAAGTACAAGGACTTTGGCTCCCTTAGCAGCTAATTGTGATGCTGTTACTAAACCTCCTATACCTGAACCAACAATAATTGCGTCGAAATTTTCTTTATTTGATTTCATTTTTGAATTCACGAATATTCCATTTTAATTAATCTCAACAAGTAATTGATCATTTTTAAAAGATGAATCTAATACTTTTTTAAATATATGCAATTCTTTTAGTGACCTTTCTTGATATGCCTTATATCTTAATTTTTTATCTTTTATTTTATTAGTTAATTCTGGGACTAAACCAAATGAAGCAGGCATTGGTTGAAATTTATTTTTATTCTGATTAGACAATATTTCATTTCTATTACTAATGAAGTTCATTAGAGACCCAATCATTGATTCGTTAGGAAAAGTCACTAGACTTTTATTTTTGGCCAATAAGGAAGCGTTTATTCCAGCCAACAAACCTCCAGCAGCAGCAGCGGCATATCCCTCTGTACCTGTTATTTGACCAGCGGCAAAAAGAGTTTCTCTTTTCAAAAATTGAAGTGTTGGCAGAAGTAATTTAGGGGATTCTAAAAATGTATTTCTATGCATTACTCCAAAACGTACAAACTC
>QBZO01000041.1 GCA_003282225.1 Prochlorococcus sp. AG-335-I21 | reverse complement strand
CTATTAATGCAGTATTGAAAGCATGGCCCATATGCAAAGAACCTGTTACATTTGGAGGCGGGATAACTATACAAAAAGGATCCCCTTTATCACTAGGATTAGGACTAAATGCTCTTAAACTATCCCATTGCTTTTGCCATTTTTGTTCTACCTGCGAAGGCAAATAATTATTTAATGTAAGTTCATTATTCGACTCATTCATTTGCAATAGTTATTTCATTAGCTTTTTACTTATTTTATATTGATAGAAGCAAATAATTTAAAAAAATATCAGTTTGCAAAATATATGTATAACTACAAGAGTTTAAAACCAGAACCGCAAGCACACCTCTTGGCATTTTTAGGAGTTGAGATGAGAAAACCTCCACCACTTAAATCACTGTAATAATCAAGTTTTAGATCTTTTAACAAGGAGAACTTTTTAGTATCAGCATATAAAGTTATACCTTCAGTTCTAGATATTGGAGACCCACTACATGTACCTGGTTTTAATTTAATATGCATCCATCCTTCTGTGCCTATATCATCTTTGATTAAATCAATAAACATTTCACCCGGCGATCCACCAAAGGATGCTTGCCTAGAAAGCTCTGATGCTGCAGTTTGACTGATTGAAAGATTAACGATCTCAGTCATTGTCATAAAAGAAAATGGGCGATCCAGGGTTCGAACCAGGGACATCCTGCTTGTAAGGCAGGCGCTCTACCGCTGAGCTAATCGCCCTATAATGGATCATTCTAGTAGATGAAGTTGAAAATTTTATACAAAGTATTTAAATATTTCATGATTAAGGCAAAATTGAATAAATAAGATACAGTTTTATGAAATTAAACAATGAATATAACAATCAGAAAGATAGTGATTTAAACACTTTAGAGAGTTTCAAGATTTTAATATCAAATATTAAATATTTAAAAGATAAAACTTGGGGCTGCCCATGGCAAAAAATACAGTCACATAAATCCTTGATCCCATTTTTAAATGAAGAAAGTAGTGAATTTATTGATGCAATATATGAAAAAAACGCGAATAATATTTGTGAAGAATTAGGAGATCTCTTATTACAAATAATGCTTCATACGGAAATTGGCTTTGAAGAAAAACAATTTGAATTAAAAGATGTTATTGAAAATTTAAACAAAAAAATTATTAGTAGACATCCGTATATTTTTAAAAAAAAAGAAAAAGTATCTTTAAAAAAATCACAAGAAATTTGGAGAAATATTAAAAATTCAGAAAGTAAGACGTTCTATAAGAAATCATCAATTAGTAGACAATTGAATTCAAAAATAAAAAGTTTACCTGCAACTATTGGATCAAACCTAATTACCAATACTGTTAAAAAGTACGGTTTTAAGTGGGAAAGTAGTAAAAAAATTTTTGACAAACTAGATGAAGAAATATGCGAATTAAAAGAGGCAATTAAAAGCAAAAAAGCAAATAATATAAAAGATGAATTTGGAGATGTTTACTTTACTTTGATAAGTCTTTCAAACTTTTTAAAAATAAATCCAGAATCATCTCTTCAAAAAACTAATAAAAAATTTTTAGACAGATTTGCAATAATTGAAGATCAAGTAGGAGATAATATTAAAAAACAAAACCCAAAAGATTTTCAGCGGCTTTGGGAAGTTGCTAAAAAAACACTAATGAGAGAAAAATTGAAAAAAAAATGAAAGATATGACAACGTGGATAGATGAGTACTACAAAGGCTCTAGATTTGGACTCAATGGGAAAGTATTATTTAAAAAAAATTCTAAATATCAAGAAATTCTCATTATTGACACTGATTTTTATGGTAAAGCTTTAATGTTAGATGGATGTTGGATGACGTCATTGAGAGATGAAAAATATTATCATGAATGTCTTGTTCATCCAGCTTTAAGCAGTATTGATAAAAAATCTCACGTACTTATTATTGGAGGGGGTGATGGTGGAACTGCAAGAGAATGCTTAAAATACTCTCAAGTTGCAAAAATTGATTTGGTAGAAATTGATGAAGAAGTCATAAAAGTATCTAAAACATTTTTACAAGAAATTGGTGGTGATGCATGGAGTGATAAGAGATTAGATATACATATTGATGATGGAGTTAAATGGGTAGAAAAAACTAAAGATAATTTTTATGATGTTATTTTTATAGATTGTTCAGATCCATCAGAATTTTCTAATTTATTATTTACAGGTTCCTTTTATAAAGAATGTAAAAGGATACTTACGAAAAATGGGATATTAGCGACTCAAAGTGAATCACCTGAATCATTCAAAAATATTCATATACATATTTTGAAATCACTCAATAAAATATTCAAATTATCTGAAACTATGTATTCATTTGTGCCTATATATCCAAGTGGTATTTGGAGTTGGACATTCGCTTCAGAAGAAAAATTAAATTTATCAAAAGTCAATAACAAAGAAGTCATGAACATAGAAAAGGATTGTGATGTTTGGAATTTAAATTTTCAAAATGCTGCATTCAAAATGATGCCAAATAAGATTGTAAAAGAACTTAATTCGTAAAAATGATCATTAAAAATTTATTTGATAACGAAAGTACAATTTTTATGGGGGCTAAAAGAAATCCGGATGATTGTTCAATTGGAATATTTGGAGTCAATTATGATGGTACATGCTCTTATAAGTCAGGGACTAGATTTGGTCCAAATGCCATAAGGCTAGTAAGCACATGCTTAGAAACATTTTGTCCAAGATTAGACAAAGATTTAGAAGATTTTAATTATGTTGATTTTGGTTCACTAGAAATAGATAAAAATGACTCAAAGTCTGTCATTAAATCAGTCAAATCAGCAACAGATTTCATTATTAGTAGAAAGCTTACTCCCATTATGCTTGGAGGTGAGCACTCTATTACTAGTGGTGCTATTGAGGCGTTAGTAAATAAATATCCAGATCTGATTTTAATTCAACTAGATGCTCATGCAGATTTAAGAACCTCATATATGGGGAATGAACATAGTCATGCCTGTGCAATGCAAAGATGCTTAGATGTCTTACCTGAAAAAAAGATTTTGCAAGTCGGAATAAGAAGTGGCACCAAAGAAGAATTTAAATTTATGCGTCAACAAAATCAATTAGTAAAATTCTTGCCAGGAGGAAATCCTCAAGAATTTAAAAAAGCTCTTCTTCCTTACTCTAATTTTCCAATATATTTAACAATAGATTTGGATTGGTTTGATCCTAGTTTATTACCTGGTACGGGAACTCCAGAACCAGGGGGTTTCTTTTGGAATGACTTTGAACTAATTCTTGAAACTTTAAAAGACTTTAGAATTGTCGCTTCAGATATTGTGGAATTATCTCCAGAAATTGATAATAGCGGAGTGAGTAGTGTAGTTGCCGCAAAAGTACTGAGAAGCTTAATTATGTCATTAAAAAATATGCAATAAAAAATTTCTAAACTAGAGTATGAAAAACTAAATAACTCATTCAATATTTCATGGATTTGCTTAAAAGTCCACTTTATTCAAAATATATTAATTCAAATGCAAAGTTAGTTAATTTTGCAGGATGGGAAATGCCCATATCCTTTTCGGGATTAATAAATGAACATGAATCAGTAAGAACATCAGCAGGATTCTTTGATATTTCCCATATGGGTGTAATTTCTCTAAGAGGAATTAATCCTAAAGAATATATTCAAAAATTTTTTCCCACTAATTTATACTCCTTTTCAGAAGGGCAAGGAGTCTACACATTAATGCTTAATGAAACGGGAGGAATAAT
>QBZO01000040.1 GCA_003282225.1 Prochlorococcus sp. AG-335-I21 | reverse complement strand
AACTAGGGCAAGTAAGTTCTTATTACAGAAATTAAATTTTAAGATAAATATTTTAATTTAATTATTCTTATTAAAGTTTTTAAACATTCATATAAGTTTTTTAAATGTATACATTTTGTAAGAGAACTTATCAATTAATGCTTAAATCCTAAAGTTTATGCAAGCTTGAATTATAAGCTCTTAGTATTTTTAATGAGTAAAGTAGATTTTAATAAAGAAACGGGGCCAAGAGAAGTCTTTTGTGGCCTAACTTCAATAGTGTGGTTACACAGACGTATGCCAGATGCATTCTTTTTGGTTGTGGGGTCAAGAACATGCGCACATTTAATTCAAAGTGCTGCAGGGGTTATGATTTTTGCTGAACCAAGATTTGGAACAGCCATTCTTGAAGAGAAAGATCTAGCAGGTCTTGCCGATGCTCATGAAGAACTCGATAGAGTAGTGAATGCTCTGATTTCTAGAAGACCTGAAATAAAAACCCTTTTCCTAGTTGGTTCTTGCCCTAGCGAAGTTATTAAACTTGATCTCGCAACTGTTGCAGAAAAATTAAATGCCAGATTTTTAGGTCAAGTAAGGTTCGTAAACTATTCAGGCAGCGGGATCGAAACAACCTTTACCCAAGGAGAAGATGGTGCATTAAAAGCTCTTGTACCTTTAATGGAATCTACAGATGAGGAGAAATTATTATTAGTAGGGACACTAGCTAATAATGTAGAAGATAGATTTAAAAAGATATTCAATAATATTGGGATAACTAATGTTGAAAGTTTTCCTCCAAGGCAATCAACCGAATTACCAAAGATTGGAAAGAATACAAAAGTTTTATTAACTCAACCATACTTAAGTGATACAGTCAGAGACCTTAAGCATAGAGGTTGTGAAATAGTTTATGCGCCATTTCCACTAGGTGTGGAGGGAAGCACAAAATGGTTTTTAGCTGCCGCTGATGCCTTTAAAATTCCCGAACTAAAAGTTCATGAAGTAATTGCTCCTTTAGCCAATAGAGCTAGGCAAGCACTTGAAAAACATACCGAAATATTAAGAGGGAAAAAATTATTTCTTTTACCTGAATCACAGCTTGAAATTTCATTGGCAAGATTTTTACATAATGAATGTGAAATGGACCTTATTGAAGTAGGAACTCCCTACTTAAATAAAGATTTGATGGAAGAGGAGCTTAATTTATTACCGGATGATACAAAAATAGTTGAAGGTCAACATGTAGAAAAACAACTTGATCGAGTAAGGTCCTCTAATCCTGACCTAGTGGTTTGCGGAATGGGTTTAGCGAATCCACTGGAAGCAGAGGGTATTAGTACGAAGTGGTCTATTGAGATGGTATTTAGTCCAATACATGGAATTGATCAAGCGGCAGACTTGGCTGGGCTCTTTTCAAGGCCTTTAAGAAGGAATCAAATACTTACATCTAAAACACTAGCAACTCATTAAATTATGGAATTAACTCTTTGGACATATGAAGGACCTCCTCATGTAGGTGCTATGAGAGTGGCATCATCAATGAAAGATATTCACTATGTTCTCCATGCACCTCAAGGAGATACTTATGCAGATCTTCTTTTCACTATGATTGAAAGAAGAGGTCAAAGACCTCCTGTGACTTATACAACATTTCAGGCAAGAGATTTAGGCGGAGATACAGCGGAATTAGTTAAAAGGAATATTACTGAGGCAGTTGAAAGATTTAAACCAAAAACTCTTTTAGTAGGTGAAAGTTGTACTGCTGAATTAATACAAGATCAGCCAGGTGCTCTTGCTAATGGTATGGGTTTTAATATTCCAATAGTTAACCTTGAATTGCCTGCTTATAGCAAAAAAGAAAATTGGGGTGCTTCAGAAACCTTTTATCAAATAATTAGAACGCTTTTGAAAGATAAGGTAAATGAAATTGAAAAGATTAATCCTAAAAGATGGGAGTCTTTAGGCCGAAGACCAAAAGTTAATATATTAGGGCCTACATTATTAGGTTTTAGATGCAGAGATGATGTTATTGAAATTCAACGCATACTTTCTGAACAAGGTATTGATACTAATGTAGTTGCTCCACTCGGTTCAAGCCCAGATGATATTACAAGATTAACAGATGCTGATATTAATATTTGTCTATACCACGAAATCGCTGAGACTTCTTGTGAATGGCTTAAGCGTAATTACGGAATGGAATATACCACTACCATTCCAATTGGTATAAAAAATACAATTAATTTTATTAATGAAGTTCATCAAAAACTTGACCTTCCTTTAACTAATCAAGAAGAACTAGAACATAAGTCAAAACTTCCATGGTATTCAAAGTCTGTTGACTCAAATTACCTTACGGGGAAAAGGGTTTTTATATTTGGTGACGGTACTCATGCTATTGCAGCTGCCAAAATTGCCAAGGATGAATTAGGCTTTGAGGTCGTAGGTCTGGGCACTTATAGTAGAGAAATGGCAAGGCAAGTAAGAGCTTCAGCTAAAGAATTAAATATAGAGGCACTTATTACAAACAGCTATCTAGAAGTAGAAGATGCTATGAAAAAAGCATCCCCCGAATTAGTTTTAGGGACTCAAATGGAAAGGCATAGTGCAAAAAGACTAGGTATCCCATGCTCAGTAATAAGTACTCCAATGCATGTTCAAGATGTTCCTGCTAGATATAGTCCTCAAATGGGATGGGAAGGAGGAAATGTAATTTTTGATGATTGGGTTCATCCTCTAATGATGGGTCTTGAAGAACATCTAATTGATATGTTCAAGCATGATTTTGAATTTGTTGACGGCCATCAAAGTCATCTAGGTCATACTGCGACAAAAGGAACTGAGAATAAAGAAGATGAGAATGAGCGAAGCAATATAAACATTCAAAAGAAAGGAGGTATTCTTTGGACAGAATCTGGAAGAGCAGAGCTCACAAAAGTTCCATTTTTTGTTAGAGGTAAGGTCAAATCAAATACTGAGAAATACGCTCTCTCTAAAGGTCTTCTTGAAATTAGTGACGAGACCCTCTATGACGCAAAAGCTTATTTCGGTTAATCCTTATAAATAAATTATTATTCTAGCATGAGTATTTTCACTCATACTGCTAATAATAATCCCAGAATATCTAGTTATAAGCATATATCTTGTATCTTTAATCTTAATAAATAACTATTTGTTGAGAAATACATTTCTAGGGGCATATTCCTGCAAGAATATGATTATCAACGTGTTAATTTCAGCCTTAAATGACAAGTACAATAAATAAACCTCTTGATGGAGAAGGCAGTGTTCAAGTCAAGCAAGATCCAAAAGTAAATATTGAAGAAGGAGCATTAGTAATCGCTGTCTACGGCAAAGGAGGTATTGGTAAGTCCACAACATCCTCAAACCTTTCCGCAGCATTCTCAAAATTAGGTAAAAAAGTTTTACAAATAGGGTGCGATCCAAAGCATGACAGTACCTTTACCCTGACTCACAAAATGGTTCCTACTGTCATTGATATCCTTGAGGAAGTTGATTTTCATAGTGAGGAACTAAGACCAACCGACTTTATGTTTGAAGGCTTTAATGGAGTAATGTGCGTCGAGAGTGGAGGCCCTCCAGCGGGTACAGGTTGTGGAGGGTATGTAACAGGCCAAACAGTAAAGCTATTAAAAGAACATCATTTACTAGAAGATACAGATGTAGTTATTTTTGATGTCTTAGGGGATGTTGTTTGCGGAGGTTTTGCAGCCCCATTACAACATGCTAATTACTGCCTAATTGTTACAGCTAATGACTTTGATTCAATATTTGCAATGAATAGAATTGTTTCTGCAATTAAAGCCAAAGCAAAGAACTATAAAGTCAGATTAGGTGGAGTAGTAGCTAACAGATCCAAAGATACAGATCAAATTGATAAGTTCAATAATAGAACTGGTTTAAAAACTATGGCTCACTTTAAAGATGTAGATGCCATTAGAAGATCAAGGCTTAAAAAGTGTACTATTTTTGAAATGGAACAAACTGAGGATGTAATTGAGGTGCAGAATGAATATTTATCACTCGCTAGAAATATGTTAGAAAATGTAGAGCCACTTGAGGGTACTCCACTTAAAGATAGAGAAATTTTTGATTTATTGGGATTTGACTAACTTCCTTAATCTAAACCAACCAATTTTCTAGTTAATTCATAAGTTTGTCTTGAGATATCTGAATCAATAATTCTCTTTGACAATTTTTGAGAAAAAGCTTCTCTCCCATATTTTTGGCGATTGCCCCAACTCCAATGAACGGCTGGTTTCGCATATTTTTTAAAAGTAGCTACTTGAGCGACCCTTTCTCCCGCTAATCTTTGAGATACATATCCTTTGGTGATAAATCTTTGAA
>QBZO01000039.1 GCA_003282225.1 Prochlorococcus sp. AG-335-I21 | reverse complement strand
TGGGTAATGACTTGAATGATCTTGAGGCTATGATGGAATGTGGATTTACAATATGTCCCAATAATGCTCATCCATTAATTAAAGAAATTTCAAATTTAACAATTGAAAGAGATGGAGGGGCTGGATTTATTAGATCTTTTGTTGAAAAAATCCTAAAAATTGAATTTATGGAAATTTCACAAATTATTTCCTTATTAAAACAATGAATACTAAAATAAAATCCCCATTTTTCATAGCCGAGATTGGCATAAACCATAATGGAGATCTGAATAAGGCAAAAGAACTTATAAAATTAGCTTCTGATGCAGGTTGTGACGCAGTTAAATTTCAAAAAAGAGACGTCGATTTGGTTTATTCTAAAGAATTTTTAGACAGTCCTAGAGAATCTCCATGGGGAGATACTCAAAGAGATCAAAAAGAGGCCTTGGAATTTGGAGCTTTTGAGTATAAAGAGATAGATATCTACTGTAGAGAATTATCCATAAATTGGTTTGTCTCTGCGTGGGATTTAAAAAGTCAAGAATTTTTAAAGCAATTCAATACTAAATACAATAAAATAGCTTCTCCAATGCTTAAATATACCGATCTACTAAAAAAAGTTGCCGAAGAAGGTAAACACACCTTCATTTCTACAGGAATGTCAACCTACGATGATATTGATAATGCTGTAAAAATTTTCAAAGAGCAAAATTGCAGTTTTGAACTTATGCATTGCGTTTCAACGTATCCCATGAGAGAAAAAGATGCAAATTTGAAAATGATAAACACTCTTCGCAACAAATACTTATGCAATGTAGGTTATAGTGGCCATGAATCAGGAACAGCAATCTCAATTGCTGCTGCTGCTTTGGGAGCCACTTCTATTGAAAGGCATATTACACTAGACCGATCAATGTACGGAAGTGATCAAGCAGCTTCTATAGATTTCTACAGTCTAAAGTACCTTGTTGGTGCAATAAAAAAAGTTGCGTTAGCTCAAGGAGATGGCAAAAAGAAATTTTTAGAAGAAGAAAAAATAATTGCAAATAAATTAAGAGATCATCTTCCTAAAACTACTTAGAAGAGAAAATTAACAGTATATACTTCTCCATGCAGGTGGGGTCTGGCAATCCATTGAAACGAAACTTATGTTAGCAATCCTTCTTTCATCAATTCCATATCCACCTCTGTGAAGCGCGGTAGTATCTATGAAGAAAATATCACCTTCTTTTCCTTCGGCTTTGAAAATATACTTCTTATAATCTGGGAATTTCCTTTTTAATTCTTTGTTTTCTATGTAACCCCCAGATAATTTTTTCTTATGCCATGTTCTAAAACATTTTGAACCTTCTACTTGAGTTTGCTGAATTATTTCAGTAGCCCCATTTTTTTCTGTTACATCTTGAAAATATACAAATATTTTTAACATAATTGGGTCTTCAGGATCACAATGCCACAATTGGGAACCAACCCTTTGTTTGTTATGAAATTTACTTAACCAATAATCAGCGTATATAAGTCTATAGTTTTCTAAAAAATATTGAGAAAGAATTTTATCAATATTTGTTGAATGAATAAACCTTAAAAGAGCTCCATCAACAATAGAAGATCCTTTTGTATATTTTTTTGCCAGATAAAATGTCTTGTCACTTTTGTATTTACATGAATCTTCAAAATTCAATTCATTACATTCTCCTTTCATCTCTTTATACAACTTGCTTTGAGAAATATTTTCCCCAAAAACCTCTCTCCAAGATAGCTTTAAATAACCTTTCTCAAAAATTTGCTTAATTTCAGGAGAGGCTTTACTAATGCGCTCATTTCTTTTTAGATTTCTTGATCTTTCTCTAAGTTTACTGAAAATTAAATCCTTATTGAATAATTTCTTAAGAAAACTTCTATCAAATTTAAAGGTTTTTTCAAAAACTCCCATTTAGTTAAAGTGATAGGATAATTTCAGAAATAAATCTAGCATCATTTTCAGAAACATTATTGTGAGAAGGTAAACATAAAATTCTTTCTGAAATGGATTCGGCAATTGGGCAATTTTGTTTAGAATTCAATATTTCTAATCTATTTAACGCAGGATAAAAATATCTTCTAGGAAAAACCTTGTTTGATTCAAGTTTTTCTATGGCTTTTGTGCATAAATTTTTATCATCAAAGATAATGGCAAAATAGGAGCAATTTGAACCTTCTTTTATTTGCTGAAAAGTAATATTTTTTGAGATATTAAGATGGTTTCTATATACATGATTTAAATGTTTTCTATGCTTTAAAGTTTTTAAAAAATACTTTATATTGCCTAATCCTAAAGCAGCATGCAGTTCAGTCATTTTCCCGTTAATACCCTTACTAACTACATTTTTATTTTCATCAAAGCCAAAAAATCTAAGTGATTTAATTTTTTCATTAAGATCTCTAGAGTTAGAGACTAAACCACCACCTTCTCCTGTATTAAATATTTTTGTTGCATGCGTACTAACACATGAGATATCACCATAATCCAATACAGAATTCCCATTAACTTCACTCCCAAAAGCGTGTGCTGAATCATAAATTATTTTTAAATTATATTTCTTTGCTAGTTCATCTAAAACTTCTACTTCACAAGGATTTCCAAAGACATGTACTGGCATTATTGCTTCTACTGTTGAATCAATATTTTTTTCAAGCGAAGTTGGACAAATATTTAGAGTCTTTGGATTTATATCACAAAATTTTATCTTACAATTCTGCCATTTTGCTGCTCCTGCACTAGCTATCCATGAAAAAGCAGGAATTATTATGGTTCCCTTAATCTTTAAGGCTTCAATAGCCAATTGAAGTGCTATTGTCCCACTCGTAACTGCCAAATAATTATTTATTTTTAAGTCTATACAAATTTGTTTCTCTAATTTCTTAAGAATTGGCCCATTATGACTTAGGATCCCAGATTCAAAGGCTGACCTAACAATACTATGATATTCTTCAGCTGAACATAAAGATGGCAAGGATGTAAAAATCATTAACTCTGTAATAGAATTTTTTCAAAAATACTTTATTTGTTAATCCTAGCTATTAAATTATTTATTTACAGTTATTACATACTTTATTTCTAATTATTTTAAGTCCTTTATGACTAAGAAGTAAGGTTATTATTGTATTCATTGAAAAATCATTTTATATCTAATTTTCTAAAATTACACAAACTAAAAAATGTATTGAAGTTATAAATCAAAGTATTTATAAAAAAATTTTCTTCATTAATTCGACTTGTTTAAGATTAGCAATATAGTTTTCTTTTCTTTTTTTAGATGATGAAAGAGTTAAATAAAGTTCATTAAGCATATTAAAATACTGATCATCTATAAAACTTTTTTCAAAAGTTTTGTCTTTATTTTCTACTACAATTTTTGCGTGATATCCTTTTTTCGATGTAAATATTCTATTAGCTTTTAGTCTTCCATTAGAAAACCAAATCTCCAGCGAACAAGAATAATGATTATCAAATCCCCATGATCCAAAAATTGTATTTTTACAAATAGTTTTAATCATGCATGAACCGTATATGTCTACCTCAAAACCCTCAATATTAGAAATTGTACTTAGTACTTCTGCATTGGAAGTGTCAAAGAGCAAAGTTGCAATTTTTGAGATATAAACACCCGCATCAAAGAAGGAACCTCCGTTCAATGATTTTTGATATCTTATATCTTTAAGATTCTGAAATGGGGGAAATCCAAATTTTACATCAACTGATCTTATACTTCCTAGTTTATTATTTTTGATTAAATCATTAATATATTTAAATTGGGAATGAAACTGAAATTGAAAAGTTTCCATTAAAACTAAATTATTTTTATTGGCGATATAAGTTAACTCTTTACATTCCTCTACTGAGCAACATAGAGGCTTCTCTACTAGACAATGAATTTTGTTAATCAGTAATTTTTTTGCAATTCTAAAATGATCTATATTTGCTAGTGATACATAACCGACATCAATTTTATCATTATTTACCAGTTCATCATAGGAAGAATACTTATGACAATTTAAGTAGTCAGCAATTCTTTCTTTTTTTTTATAAGAATTAGAAGATAATCCATTTATAGTGAAATTTGGATGACTAGAAAATACATCTCCCATAACATTATCTAGAATATTTGATGCCCCAAACAGGCCTACCTTATAAACTTTTTTTTCATTCATATAATTGTTTCTGAGCTAATAATAGAAATAACACTTCTTAATTGCATATTAATAGGACCTCCTTTACTTATTAATTTAATGAGGTTCCCAAGTTCAATCCAGTTATATTTTTGAAAACTAATCTTATTATCAATCATCTCTTTTTCTTTAAAATTTAACTCTTTTAAAATATTTAAATTTTCTTCTCTAAAAAATCTACCTCCTTCCTCAGATTGTTTAACTTTAAATTTAAGATTTTGATTCCCGTTCTTATAAAAGCTAATTAGAAAACTTTCAATTTCATCAATTTCTTCATAGCCATTAAACTGAATTGTTGGTCCAATTTCTGAAACTTCACTACAACCACATTCAATTTTAAATTGAACCAAAACCAATAAGGAATCTTTATCCTTAAAAAAGAATAAAACATTATTTTCTGACTCCACTGATTGTAATAAAGGTTGTTCCCAATTTTGTATTTCTCTATACTTTGTACTAATTTCCATTCCTAATA
>QBZO01000038.1 GCA_003282225.1 Prochlorococcus sp. AG-335-I21 | reverse complement strand
TTTATAAAATTATCTAATTTAAATTAAAATTAAAGCTTGCACTAATAATTAATGGATTACATCCCAGTTAACACACCACTCATAGGTGATCTTGAAAAAGAAAAACTTATCGAATGCATTGAAAGTGGATGGATTTCATCAGAAGGTCCTCAAGTTTCTGAATTTGAAAACAATTTTTCAAAACTGGTAAATAGAACTTATGGTATAGCTGTTTCAAGTGGTACTGCTGCTTTAGATATTGCTGTTGCTGCATTATCTATTGGAGCAGGAGATGAAGTAATTTTGCCCACTTTTTCAATAATTTCTTGTTCAGCAGCAATTGTAAGAGCCGGGGCGAAGCCTGTTCTTGTTGACAGTAGGCTAGATGATTGGAATATGGATGTTGAAGCTATCGAGTCAAAAATAAGCAAAAAAACGAAGGCAATCATGGTGGTTCATACCTATGGCTTACCAGTAAATATTAATCCCATAATTGAATTATCAAAAAAATATGGGATTTTTATTATTGAAGATGCTGCGGAAATGCATGGTCAGTTTTATTTTAATGAACCATGTGGATCATTCGGAGATATTAGTACTTTCAGTTTTTATCCTAATAAACATATTACTACAGGCGAAGGAGGGATGATTGTTTGTAATAACAAATCAATTTCAGATAGATGTAAATCTCTAAGAAACCTTTGTTTTCAAAAAGAACAAAGATTTGTTCATAAGGAGCTTGGTTGGAACTATAGAATTACTAGTCTTCAAGCATCATTAGGCCTAGCGCAGATAACCAGATTAGAATCAAACGTTCAAAGGAAGAGGGAAATAGGGATGAGGTACTATCAGAATTTAAGAAAAAATAAAAATTTGATATTGCAAATGACCGAAACTAAATATTCTCAAAATATTTATTGGGTTTTTGGTATGATACTAAATGAAAATTTTGATAAAGACGCAAAACATGTAATGGTTGAACTTAATAAACTTAATATTGGCACTAGACCATTTTTTTGGCCAATACATCTTCAACCAGTTTTCATGAATAAAGGTTGGTTTAAGGGAGAAAGATACTCTAATTCTGAAATAATGGCAAAAAGAGGATTTTATGTACCTAGTGGTTTGACTTTATCAAATGATCAAATAGATTATGTTTGTGAAAAAATATCAACAATACTTGGGTAGCCAAAAATCAATAAAAATATGCAATCTTCTCAATCCGTTTTTGGATGCTATTCAAAATATTACGAAACAATTTATAGTGATAAAGAATATATAGAGGAAGCTAATTTCCTATATAACTTATTGAGTGTATGGAGAGTGCACCCTAATGAAGTCCTAGAGTTTGGTTCTGGCACATCAAAACTTTCAATAATACTTGCATCCAAATTCGACAACATTACGTGTGTAGATTCCAGTAAGACAATGATTGATATTGCTCAAAAGAACTTATTAAAGGCTGGAAATGATGTTGCATCAAAAATCAAAATTCATAATTGTGACATTATTAATTTCAATATTGAAAAAAAATTTGATCTTTTAATATCTTTTTTTCATGTTGTTTGTTATTTTAATACTAACGAGGAGCTTAGAGTATTTTTTGAAAAAGCTTCTTCTCATTTATCTAAAGATTGTTTATTTATTTTCGATTACTGGTATGGTCCAGCCGTCATACACCAAAAACCTTCAAATAGAAACAAAGTAATCCCTACAAGTAATGGCTTAATAAAAAGGTCATGTATATCTGAACTTAACACAAATAATTCAACAGTTTCGGTAAAATACAAAATAAATTTTGTAGATAGAAATGATAATTTAATTGAAGAAATATATGAAACACATAATATGAGATATTTATTTTTAAATGAAATCAATATGTACGCAGAATTATTTGGTTTTGAGGTTTTAAAACACGGTAGTTGGTTTAAAAATAGTCCGCCAAATATAGATGATTGGAATGCCTATTCAATTTTGAGGAAAAGATGAAAAAAAAAATAGGACTAATTCTTAATTTTGGTTCTTCGGGAGGAGGGATATATCAATATGCATTAACTATTTTGGATGCCCTTTATTTGTCAAACTATCAAGTGATTGTTTTTTATAATAAAAAATATTGGCATGAAAATCTAAAAAATTATCAAAGCAAATTTATTTTACGGGAATTAAATAGACCATTTTTTATGGATTTTCTTTCAAAATTTTTATTAATATCTTTTCTGCCCGTTAAAGTAGCGCAATTTATTAATAAGTCTATAAATCCATCTTTTTCGCTCATTAAGAAAGAGAGATGTGACCTTTTATTTTATCCCTATCCAGATTTATTATCTTATCAACTAGATATAAAATATGTCGTAGCAATTCATGATTTAATGCATATATATGAACCAGGATTTTCGGAGTTATCAGGCTTCTTTAAAAAATTCATAAGGGAATTAAGATTTAAAGCTATATCTAATAATGCAAAGGGTATTTTGGTGGATTCTAAAGTTGGGGAAAATCATATGAAACTTGCTTATAAAAAAAATTCACGAAAAATACATATATTGCCATTTGTACCTCCGAAATATATTCAAAAATTAGATTTTGCTAAGCCAACCAACTTTGAGGATTTAAATTTACCAATTAAATATATGTTTTATCCTGCAAAATTTTGGAAACATAAAAATCATATTAATTTATTAAGGGCCATCTTCATAGTTAAAAAGAAATATTCAAGTGACATACATTTTATTTTTACTGGGAATAAGGGTAACGAATACAATAAAATAATGAGTGAGATAAAGTTTCTAAAACTTGAAAATTCAATAACTATACTTGAAGAAATTGATTTAGTTTATTTACCATTTATATATAAAAAGGCTACCGCACTAATCATGCCTACCTTTGGTGGGCCTACTAATATACCACCATTAGAAGCTATCTTTTCCAGTTGTGCAGTTGGTGTTTCTAGAGTATATGGAATGCCTGAGCAATTACTAGATGCCTCTTTATACTTCGATCCAAATTCTGTCAAAGAAATTGCAGAGGTAATTAAAATACTCTGGAATGAGGAAGAGAAAAGATCTGAATTAATAAAAAATGGCAATAAATTAAAAGAAAAATATACTATTGAATCTCACAAAGAAAGACTAACAAATATCCTTAATAAGCTTTAAAGAAAAATATTAGAGATTACTTAATAGCTATTTTTCCTTCAAAACATAAATTTCTTGAAATTGTGCAGATATCTTTAAATCCTGCTCGCTCTAAAAATAAATTATTTTCTTTAGTGGTATAAGGTTCTAATCTCCCTTTAAGAGATAACATCTTATTCATTATTTCATTATTACTATAACCTTTTGTTTTTTTATACTCAAGATAAGCTAAATTCAACATGTCTTGGAATCTAGCATCATTTCCCCTTATTTTTTCAAAGAAAAAGAAGCTGCCTCCCCAATTAAGACATTCATAGATATTATTTATTATCTTTTGTCTATATCTTGGAGGTATAAATTGAATCGTATAATAAGAAATTATCATATCAGATTTTTCAAGTACTACATCCTGAATTTCAGTTGTAATCAATTCAAAATTATGGTTAATTTCTGATGAATTTGTAGTCTTATTAAAAAGGTCTTCAAAATTCAAAGAAGGTTCAATTCCAATAAATTTCAAATTATGTTTATCTTTATGATAATTTGAAAGTTTTGATAGTAAGTTGCCAGTACTGCATCCAATATCATAAATTACCGAATCATTATGTATAAAATAATCGCTTAAAAATCTAATATATTCATGTCCTTCATAATAATTAGGAACAGATTTAGCTACATGATTCTCGAATTCCTTAGTGTCAATATCTTTAAAGTTCCATCCACCCCTTGATGTATTAATTGAATCACCAGCATCGAAATCCATAACGAGTTAACAATTTTAAATAAATATAACAGATTAAGAAACAAATTTCTTATCGTGAGAATCAATATAATTTTTTAATTCTTCAGGTTTTTTAACAAGAGACTTTTCTTTCAGCAAAGATATTAAATCATTTATAACCTCTTTCTTATAGTAAGTCTTATTTTTGAATTTCTTACTGGCAAATAAAAACCCATTACCTTTTCTACCAGTACCTTCTCCACAAACGGGATTGATAGTTGATTCTAAAATACTGAATCCATGTTTAATTGCTATTGATTGAATTGTTTCATTAGTTAAAAATCTATGATGATTAGAATTAAGCCATCTAAAACTTTCTGAAACCGGATAAAATCTACCTTGAAGAACTAACAAGCCATCTTCAGCTAAGTACTGCCAACATTTTTTGAGAATTATATTTGGATCATGAACATGTTCAAGAGATCCCATAATAATAATGATTCCAAATTTCTCTTCTTCAAAAAGCATTTCTTCTCCTGGAATATTATCAATATGAATACCTTTCTCCATTGCCATCTCAACAGACATCGGTTCCGGATCATTCCCATAAGTTTCAAAACCTTCATCGTTAAAATATTCAAGAAAAGCGCCACAACCACAACCCACATCAAGAAAAGACTTCTTAGGGATTGTGAAACCTTTTTCTTTAATGTATGAATAGAGAAATTTTGCCCTTTTATAAGCTGATTGGTAATGATTTTCAGTTGGCCTTCCATCGTTTGTGACAACCTGCTTCCCACCAATACTTTTTGGATCATTTGGATCATTTGACTTACTACGAACTCTACTTTGAGGATAAAATTCAGAATAGAATCTTTTATAATATTCTTTTGAAAACCTAGGATTTTGCATTATAAAGCCACATTTATTACATGCTTGAACTGGAAGTGGTGCTAAAACATTATTCCCGGCATCCGTATGACTTAACAACTGAAAAAAATCATTTGAGCCACATACTTCACATATTTGCATTTCTGCTTTATATTCTTTATCACTTCCAATAAAGTCTAGATAATCTTTAATA
>QBZO01000037.1 GCA_003282225.1 Prochlorococcus sp. AG-335-I21 | reverse complement strand
TTAGAATCTGGAATGCCAGAAAATAAGTCTATCAAAGAGTACGCTCTTCCTAATGCAAGACAATGGTTAGGGGCTAGATTTGTAGCAATTTGGGTTTTGCCTATATTTTTTATAAAAAAAATTTCAAAATTCTATGCATCATCTGCTTTCATAAAACCTTACTCACCATCAAAAACAGGTCCTTCTTATGATCAACCCGAAACCCTATATACTTCTTTAAAAAATGTTTTTAAAGGTAATGATCATATAAGATTTTTTGATCATAGATTTATTGGTGTTTGGGTATTACCTATAGCCTTAACTGGTATAGTCTTCGAAATCCTATTAATTGCTCCAACTAATAACACCTCTCCTTTTAATTAAAAAAACTTTCTCTTAAGTATTATTTAAACTTAAAAGTATTATCAGATATGAAAAAATTTCAAAAAAAAAAGTCAGCCCATATATCTTTAGCTGACTTTCATATGGTGGTGTTTGAATAAATTATTAAATTATCCCAGGTACAATTTGTCCAGTTGATATGTATGCTCCCACAAGAGCTATTACTCCCAAAAGAGCAAATCTGCCATTTAATTTCTCTGCACTTGTCTTTTGAGGATCAATATTTCTTTTTTGATTTTTATTTTCCATTAAAAAACACCTGGAATAAGTTGACCAGTTGTTACATATGTTCCGACTAAAATCATGAAAGCCATCATAGCTGGTCTTCCAATGGCTCTGTCAAGGATGTCTTTGTTTGAATTCATTGTTTTGGAGTTGATAAATAAATATTACTAATTGTAAACAAAGACTGCGAAGGTCTTGTATCATTTGTTCTACCTTACACACAAATGGGTCAATTATGTCGCAGAATGATCTGAAATTATCATTTGCCTAAACTCTATCCAAACTTTAAAAATGGCTATTATCGAAGATTTAGAAAAAAGAATTGAAAACTTAGAAAAAGAAGTTAAACATTTAAAAGCCGCGTTACAGTATCAAACAAAAAATAAAAAGAAACAATTTGATTAACTGCTCTCAATTAACAGTAGGTTGTATTATTTGATATTGATAAAAATAGCTATATAAATTAATTTAATGTAAATAATTTAAGAGTATTGGATAATGGAAGTCTTACTTTTTGCACTGTTTTTTTTAGTTACTATAGTATTTTTTGTTGCGGGGAAAGATGATTTCGGAAGAAAAGAAATTAAAGTAGAATCAAATCAGAATGAAGAGATTAGAAACAATCCAAAGGATGAGCCTAAAGAAGGAATTAAGAAAGAAGAGATTAGAAACGATCTAAAGGATGAGCCTAAAGAAGAAGTCAAAAAAGAAGTAGAATCAAAATCAACTTAATTAAAGTATCAATGATTTATGGTTTTGCTTATTTAGGTATGGTTCTGGCTATTAGCGCAGGATGGGTTGTACTTGCAGTTTTAAAAAAACCTGATTTTATTGATAAGCCGCTTGAGGAATTAAAAAACAAAATAAGACCTCTATTAAATTCAAAAAAAATTAATTAAAGATAATAAATTTTTGAATCCTTTTTATTTTAAAACCAGAAGTAATACACCAAAAATTAAAGTGGAGGCAACAAATCCAACACCTACTAATCCAGCAATTATTCCAGTATTGAGATAGACCTTTACTGTCGCTAATTCTTTACCTTCTTTTTTAGCCATAATACTTTTGTTAAAATAAGTACATCCAAACTAACAATGAGGTCATCACTAAAGCAAGACTAAAAATATTTTAAAACTAGCTTTACTGAAACTTTTTATTAGTTGATATTTGATAAATTAAAACTCAAAAAGTTAAATTTAGTACTGACAAATATTTTAAAAATTAATAATATGAGCCTATATAATTTCTAGGAATTCAAATTCATGATTAAGAATTTATTCATAGCAATAGCCTTTGCTTTGATGCTCATTAACCCAAGTATTTCTATAGCTGCAGAATCTCCTGTAGATGTACAAGAAGTCTTTATAGGTTCTGAAACTATGGATGGTGATGCTCTTAAATATCCAAAAGGAAAAGCAGAAATAAGATTACAAAGAGTCGAGTTAGCTGAGGGAGGGGTAGTCCCACTCCACTCTCATCCAATTCCATTATTAGGTAATGTTGAGCAAGGTACGATAGTTGTCAAAAGACAAGGAATGGAAGATCTTACCTATACAGCAGGGGATACTTTTATAGTTGGTCCAAAGACACCAAAACATACAATGGGTAATGCAAAAACTGATAACGCAATAGTTTGGTTCGCAGCAATAGGTGCAAAAGATATCCCAATTCTAATTCCCGCAGAAGGATAATTTCAACTTTAAATCAATTATTTTTGATTGACAGTCAAACTACAATTAGGAGCAATTAGCTCCTTTTTTTATGACTGCTCAAAATTTTATGAATATTGTTCGATTTAAATTAAAGTCAGATTGTGTAGATAAGTATTTTGAAGTTATAGATAAAACAAGTTTTGAGGGGATGACTCAAAGATATATCGCTAAAACTGGAGTTTATGATTACTGTTTTGTTGGTATCTGGGAAAGTGCAGAAGCTATTGCAGCTCAAAGACCAGCTATGATTGCTCACCTTGATGAGGTTAGAGGATTTATGGAAGAGTTGTCTCCTGAGCTTGGAGTTACTGATCCCGTTTCAGGAAATATTGTTTCTAAAGTTGATTATCATGATTGACAGTTGATCTAAAATAAATAGTAATTAGTTCCTTTTTAATGGCTAAATTTTCTTCTCAAGAAATAGAAAGCCAATACAATTTAATCAAAACGCTTTTATCTGATCCTGAAAAGTATAAGGATGCTATAGATGCAATTAAAAAAGATATTTCTTATATGCCAACAGAACTAAAGAAAAAACTTGAAGAGGAAAATATTACTCTTCTTACTGATAATTAATTAACCACCAGAACAGAAATGAACAGAATCAGCTATTGGCGAACCAGTAGCTTTCATTTCTTCAACACATTCATTAAAGAAATTTGATTCTTTTTTTAATGCACAAAAACTTAGAGTTATAGCTACTAATGCAACAGCAGCAATAAAATTTATATTTGGTAAATTTTGATGCTGAACATTTTATCTATTCAGCTAATATCCTATCAGTACATTAATGAATAAATGAATTCCGCATTTGCAAAAGTCTCAAATTTGAAAGTTAACAGAGCTTCAAAAATAGCTATTACTCTCGCATCATCCACTTTCTTTTTATACGCATTAGGTCAAGCACCAATTTTTAAAAATATTCTTGCAGGTGCCTTTTCTTGTTCTGGCTAAATAAAATACTTGTTTACAAGAGAAGCTGAAAATCTAGAATATATAGTGATTGACAGTCGATCTAAACTAAGCAGCGATTTGCTCCTTTTTTAGTATGAAGTTAGAAAATGTTTTAAAAACCACTGGGAGTCTTCATATCCTATTGGGATTATTAATTATTTTGCTACTAATTTTTTCTGTGGAAACTATCGCAGGCAACGCTTCAAGTGAAACATTGCTTCTTGTAAGAGGGACCGCAGATGTTGTAGCAGCTAGTAATTTAGGGATAGGTTTCTTATTGATTATTTGCAGCTATATCAAAGATAAAAAATCTTTAAAAAAAGTTTTATCAGGTGAACTAGCTTTAATGGCTTGTTTATTAGCAGTCGCCTTATTCAATACTTTTAATGCTGGAAAAATTGTTGATGGAGGTCCTCCACCTCCTTTTTGGGTTGTTTTAATAGTGAACCCTATATTATGTACTTATGGATTAGTTAAAAGGAAAAAATGAAACGCTTAATTTTATTTATCCCCTTTATGGCTTTGATTTGGGGTTGTGCCAATACATCGAATAAATTAGATACTCCTGGGATTTCTGACACCCAGAGACAGAGAGAAGTTTGTCTAGATTGGTATGGCTACAGAATTGATACTAAGAAAGCAATTAATGATTTAAATCTCAAAATTGAAACTGAATCAGAATTAATGACTTATTGTGATTTCTTTAAGAATGTAGCTGATACAAAATGGTAAAGATTAAATATCTGAAATAAGTTTTTTTTATTTAATTTTCTAACTTCACCGCCTTCCTCAATATTTGATTCTTTAAAAAAACAAGCGCATCTAATTTTTCTTCTTTTTCTTCAATATTTGCAAATTTCATTTCTGCAATTTCAATAATTGCTTTATTGACATTTTTAATCTGTTTCTTAATGATTCTTTTTGGGGTTTTAATAGATTCCATTGGAATTATCATTTTCTTTATATTCCCTTTATTTTCTTTAAATGCAAGTCCCTCACTCCCAAAATCTTCTAATTATTTAATTTGTAATTTGTTTTTATAGTTTTTATTATTGAATCTTGTGGTTCTTCACTTGGAAAACAATTAATAATTCTATATTTTCCGCCTTTCCTATCAGTTTCTACAACTGTAAATTCCACATACTTACCTATTCCATCTATTAAGTCCTTGACTTCTGTATTGATTATCTCTTCATTTTCATTTTCGATAATACGAGATTTCCCACCGCAACTAATTAATGCATTTTCTTTGGTAAGAAAAAAATCTTTATCATTTCTGCATGAGGATAGAAAAGATAAAGAAAATACTATTAAAAGAAGTTTTTTCATAATCAAAAGTTGTTATACATAGTTAACTTATAAGGTAGTTTTATTAATTATTGGTTAAATCCTTATTTAATTAAATATTTTAAATTAGCCAAATCCCTTAATCATTTTTTCTGATTGATATCCTGCTAGTACGAAAGTGTGGGTATAATTTGCTAGTCGCAATAGACTAAACAATGCTGATTAGTTGGATGTTCTTCGCATTCCCTAGTCCAGTAATTAAACCTATTTTTCTTACTGTAATCCAGGTCTCTTACATTCTTTTTGAGGATAGTGTATTGATTAAATAGTTTCATACAGACCTCCTAGATCTATACCTATATTGTCCTCCTATCAACTTGAGATTTACAGGGCGGTTTGAGGAACTATATGGTACGGGAAGAGGTATGTATTTTAATTTAATAAATTAAATGACTGTCTTATAATAATTATATGGTTGTCATGAGCCAGGTAAAACTGAACCCAACCATAAACTATAAATTGCATTGCTAAATATGACTTATTACAGTTGCTTCGATCAAAAAGGACAGATAATTGCTAGATGTCAGACTTTTCAAGATATTGAAGTTTTAAAAAAA
>QBZO01000036.1 GCA_003282225.1 Prochlorococcus sp. AG-335-I21 | reverse complement strand
GTAAAGCTCTTATGGCGGTTTCCCTACCTGAGCCAGGGCCTCTAACTAATACTTCTATTTGTCTCATGCCTTGATCAAGAGCTCTTTTAGCCGCAGCTTCAGCAGCTGTTTGAGCAGCAAATGGAGTCCCTTTTCGAGCACCTTTGAATCCACTTGCTCCTGCAGAAGACCAAGAAATTACATGGCCCGAAGTATCAGTGATAGATACGATAGTGTTATTAAATGTACTTTGAATATGTACTACACCATTTGGTACATTTTTCTTTGATTTCTTTGAACCTGTTTTTTTAACTGGAGCTGCCATAACAATTTAGATAAATAAATTTAGTGTCATTTTTTATAGTTAATTAATTATTTTTTTCTTCCAGCAACTGTTTTTCTTGAGCCTCTTCTCGTTCTAGCATTTGTTCTTGTTCTCTGACCTCTTACAGGAAGACTCATTCTATGCCTTCTCCCTCTAACACAACCAATATCTTGCAAGCGTTTCATCGCCATACCCTCTTTCCTACGTAAATCACCCTCTACAGTAAAGTCTTCTGTTGCAACTCTCAATTTCTGTACATCACTATCTGATAAATCTTTGACACGAGTATCAGGATTAACTCCTGTATTTGAAAGGATTAATTTTGATCTTGTCAGACCAACTCCATAGATGTATGTAAGTGCAATTTCAACTCGTTTTTCACGAGGTATGTCAATTCCTGCAATCCTGGCCACTTGTTTCTAATTAATAAAAGGTTTTTAATTTAATGTAGTCAAAGATTAACCTTGACGCTGTTTGTGTCTAGGGCTAGCGGTGCAAATAACCATTACCCTGCCATGTCTACGAATAACACGACATTTGTCACACATTTTTTTTACTGAGGCTCTAACCTTCATAAGGTTTTCTCATTAAAATGTTAATTTCATATTGTACATCATCATCAAGCCATTTTTTGTTTTATATCAGCAGAAATTGTTTTTAGATCTCCATCAGCCTTGATATTCTCTAATAAGGAGAGATCTTTATAGTATTCAATCAATGGCTCTGTAGTTTCCTTATAAATTTTTAATCTTGTTTTAATAGTTTTTTCATTATCATCTTTTCTACCCCTAATAAGTAAACGCTTTATTAAAACTTCGTCTGGTATGTCTAAATAAAATACGATCTCTAAAGGTTGATTTATATTAATCAATACATCATTCAGAGAATTCACTTGAGACAAATTTCTAGGATAACCATCTAAAATCCAACCATTATTATTTTTATCCAAATTTTTTTTTACAATTTCTAAAACTAATTGATCACTTACAAGTTCCCCCTTATTCATAATATCTTTTACTTGTTTACCCAAATCAGTATCCAAATCAATTTCTTTTCTCAACAATTCTCCAGTAGATAAATGTAAATAAGAGTTGGCTTCACTTAAAAGGGCAGCTTGAGTTCCTTTACCTGCTCCAGGTGGTCCTAAAAATAGTAAATGTTTTTTCATCAATTATTAACTAATCCCTCATACCTCTGAGAAATAACATAAGTTTGAATTTGTTTAGCCGTATCGATAGCAACTCCTACCAGAATTAATAGAGAAGTGGCTCCTAAACCTTGAAAAGTTTGAACATTAGTTGCTCTTTCTACAGCCGCAGGAATTATAGCTACTGAACCTAAAAATAATCCTCCTAAGAGTGTCAACCTATTCTGAATACCTGACAAGTAATTTGCTGTATTAGAACCAGGTCTTACTCCAGGAATAGCAACTCCTCCCTTTTTTAAATTAGATGCTACATCTACTGGATTAATGGTAAGAGAAGCATAAAAGTATGAGAAACCTAAAATTAAAGCAAAAAATGTTAGTGCATATGGCCATGGATTGGAAGAACCCGGATTTAAACTACCAGCTAATTTAATTAGAATTGGATTACCGGTAACATTTGCAATTGTTATTGGTAAAAAGATCAAGGCAGATGCAAAGATAATTGGCATAACTCCTCCAGCATTCAACTTTAATGGCAAATAACTTTGTCTTGTTGGAAGTAATGAAGAATTACCAATCTGTCTTTTTGCACTAACAATTGGTATTCGTCTTGCTCCTTCTTGAACAAAAATTATGCCTACAATTGTTAGTAAAAAGACACCAAGTAAAACCGCTATACCAAGAACATCTCCACGATCACCAGTTTGTGCTTTTTCAATAGTTGAACTCAAAGCTTTCGGGAGGGTTGCAACAATATTTAAGAAGATAACCAATGAGGCTCCTTGGCCTATTCCTTTCTCCGTAATAATTTCACTAAACCACATCACTATCATTGAGCCTGTCACAAGGGCAATTGATGTTTGCAAAACAAAAGCGGTTTCACTTATACCCTCGATTGCATACTGTCTAAGAATTAACGAGAATATGATACTTTGTAAAAAACCCCATCCCAATGAAACATATCTGGTAATCTGAGCGATTTTTCTTCTACCTGCTTCACCCTCATTTTTTTGCAAATCTTCAAGGACAGGTAATGAAGCAGTCAAAAGTTGAATAATAATTGAAGCATTAATAAAGGGTAAAATTCCAAGTGCAAATATTCCTAAGGTTGAAATTCCTCCTCCAGTAAAAATATCTAGAAAACCAATTAATTGACCACCCTGGTCAATAAAACTTTTAAACGCAACTCTATCAATTCCAGGCATTGGTATATAAATGCCCAGTCGGACCAAAAGTAGAAGACCTAAAGTTGTTAAAACTCGATTCCTTAACTCTTTATTTAAAAATAATTGAGTGACTATTTCTGAAGCACTAGGATTTCTACTTTTGTTAATTAACATCGGCAAGTGAAATTAAATTTATAAGTAAATTTATTTATTATTAATAATTTCGCAAGATCCACCTGCAGCTTCTATTTTTTCCTTAGCAACTTTAGTGAATGCATGAGCTTGAAATTTTAATTTTACTTTAACTTCTCCATTACCCAAAATTTTGAGAGGAAATTTCGGCTTAAATAACAACTTTTTTTTCACAAGTGAATCTATATTGACAACTTCACCGTCTTTGAATTCACTTAATTTGCTTAGATTAACTATTGAAAAATTTTTTTGATTAATAATTTCAAAATGCTTTAACTTGGGAACTCTTCTGTAGAGGGGCATTTGACCACCTTCAAATCCAGGTCGTGTAGGTCTACCGGATCGAGATTTCTGTCCTCTCATACCAAAACCACAAGAAGCTCCCTGCCCTGCTGCGATACCTCTACCTTTTCTTAATTTTTTCTTTCTTGAACCTGTTTTTGATTTAAGTGTATTTAAAGTTGAAGTCATAATTTTAAGAGTAAAGCTGTTCAAGAGAAATACCTCTCTCTCTAGAGGCAGATTTGTGGGTTCTTAATTGGGAAAGAGCCACCATTGCAGCTCTCGCATTATTTAAGGGAGTTTTACTGCCTAATCTTTTAGCTAAGACGTTTTTTATACCTGCTAATTCTAAAACTGTCCTAATTGAACCACCAGCAATTACACCCGTGCCAGGTGCAGCAGGTCTAATTAGTACATTCGCTGCTCCATCTCTCCCTTTAGATAAGGTAGGTATAGAATTATTTGGAGTTAAAGGAACTCTAACAAGATGTTTTTTCCCGTCTGAGACTCCTTTCCTTACTGCTCCAATAACATCTCCTGCCTTCCCTACTCCTACTCCTACTTGCCCTTTCTCATTCCCCACAACAACAATTGCTCTAAAACTCATTTTTTTACCACCTTTTACTGTTTTAGATACTCTTCTAATTTGAACAACTCTTTCTTGCCACTCGGAATCTCTCTCATTTTTAGAGTCACCTCTTCGATTTCTTTTCCGATCATTATTACGATTACCTCTCCTCTGCTCATTAGCATTAGATAAGGGTGCATTCTCAGTTTTAGACTGATTTTCTTGTTTTGTTGGAGTGTCTGTCATGATAATAAATATTTAGAAATTCAAGCCTGCATCACGGGCCGCATCTGCTAGAGCCTTAACCCTCCCATGGTATAGATTCCCACCTCGATCAAAAATTACTTGTTTAACACCTTTCTTAATTGCTCTTTTAGCTAATAACTTACCAACAATTGAAGAAGAGCTGCAGTTAGAAGAGAGTTTTTCTTCATCTTCCTTAAGCTCTTTATCTATCGTAGATGCTGAACATATAGTTTGTTGTGCATCGTCGTCAATAACTTGGGCATAAATATGATTATTTGAACGGAAAACAGCTAATCTTGGGCGTGCGCTACTACCGATTAAGTAACGCCTTAATCTTTTATGCCTTTTTTGAGTTTGAAGTTTCCTTGAAATTTTAGCCATGATTTTTAAAGCAATTATTTTTTGCCGGATTTACCAGCTTTTCTGATGATTTTCTCATCTTGGTATTTGATACCTTTACCTTTATAGGGTTCTGGAGGTCTGATTGATCTGATTTTTGCTGCTTCATTTCCAACAATTTCTTTATCAATTCCAGATACAGTTACATTTGTATTACTTTCAACTTTGTATGTTATACCATCGGGGGGGCTCATTTCTACTGGATGACTATATCCAGCACTTACTACTAAATTTTTTCCTTTCACTTGAGCCCTAGATCCAACACCTACTATTTCCAATTTCTTTGAGTAGCCTTCAGTAACTCCTTGAACCATATTTGAAATCAATGTTCTACAAAGACCATGCCTTTCCCGTGAATATCTTTTCGTAGTTGCTGGAGTAACAACGATCTGATTTTCTTTCTGATCAAAATTTACACCTTCAGGCATCAGTCTTTTCAGTTCCCCTTTTGGACCCTTTACAGTAATGCTTAATCCATTAATATCAACAGTTACCTTTTCTGGTATTTGTACTGGTGATTTTCCTATTCTTGACATAATTAATACCCCTTAATAAACATAACAAAGAACTTCGCCACCAATGCCTTGTTTCCTTGCGTCACGGTCACTCATTACACCCTTTGAAGTTGATACTATAGCAACTCCAAGACCCCCAAGAACTTTTGGTAAGCCCTTTGTATTTTTATAAACTCTCAATCCAGGCTTACTCACTCTTTGCATTGATCTGATAGTAGGAAATTTATTTTTACCACTATATTTAAGTCCTAAAACGATTTGAGACTTGTAACCTTCACCTTCCTCATTAATATCGGTTATGAAGCCTTCTTTTTGCAGAACTTTAGCTATGCTAAGAGACATTTTAGAAGCTGGGATTGCGGTGGATGTATGTTTTTTTTGACTCGCATTTCTTATACGAGTAAGCATATCTGAAATAGGATCGTGATTTGACATGTTTATAAGGGTTAATTACTAAAAGGCATTCCTAACTCTTTCAAGAGAGCTTTACCCTCTTGATCGGTTGAGGCGCTGGTTACGATTGTTATGTCCATTCCTCTAATGGAGTCTATTTTATCAAATGAAATTTCAGGAAATATCAATTGTTCTTTTACTCCTAAAGTATAATTACCTCTTCCGTCAAAGCTTTTTGGATTAACACCTCTGAAATCTCTAATTCGTGGTAAGGCTAGATTTATAAATCTTTCTAAAAAAGAATACATTCTATCTCCCCTAAGGGTAACAGTACAGCCAATTGCCATTCCTTCTCTTATTTTAAAGCCAGCAATTGCTTTTTTGGATCTTGTAACTAAAGCTTTTTGTCCCGTAATAGTTGCCATTTCATTTAAAGAGGCCTCTAAAGCCTTTGAATTTGAAGCAGCTTCTCCAAGACCTCTATTTACGTTAACTTTAATAACCTTGGGTACTTGATGAATATTTTTAAGACCAAGTTCTTTTAAAAGCTTTGGTCTTATTGCTTCTTTGTAGCGAGTTTTAAGAGTCATGATTTTTGTAATTAATTCTGGTCTTTGTCAGAATTGTGTAATAAGAAAATTGAAATCTCGTTTTTGATGAAGAATTTAATCAATTAGTTCACCAGTTTTTTTTAATCTCCTTTTTTTAACTCCCTCTTTGTCAATAAAATATTCTATTTTACTTGTTAGATTTTTATCCTTTGAAAAAAACATTACATTAGAAGCGTGTAATGATGCTTC
>QBZO01000035.1 GCA_003282225.1 Prochlorococcus sp. AG-335-I21 | reverse complement strand
CACAGCCTCAGGCAAAGGTTTAGGGTCATTAAGAATATTAGATGTAAAGGTTGGAGCTAATACTCCTCTTACATATCCTTTCTCCGAAGGATATATCTCTTGTTCGAGAAATTCGATTCTGTCAAATAATTCGTAAGTCCTTCTACTAATAAGAGCCTCAATTCCTATATTCTCAATAGATTTTTTAATTATTGATTTCATTGATGCTCTCCAAAATCTTATTTTTAATGGCTTTGCCCAACCTTCTCTTTCTGCATCATTCAGAGCTTCATTTAAAGCTTTTGTAAGCCATATTGAATTAACTTCGTTTGCGGGACATACTTTATTCCACAAAAATATTTTCTCTGTTTTAAAGCTTTTTGAAGATGAAATAATTAATTCCCATCTTTTTTTACCATTTTTTTCGATAATTGGCCTCGAATAAAAGTCCAACTCCCAATCTGATATTTTAAGTTCTTTATTCGAAATTATTTTTTCATTTATGGTCATTTTTCTAAATCTTTTTTATCAAAAAGTGACTTAGTTTTTAGAGACCTTTCAGAGGCTTCAATCATAACTTTTTCTTTATCAATGATTAATTCTCCAGGAGTATTTTCTAATAAGGCTGTATTTAAACCAATTCTTCCTCTTTCCAAGTCAATTTCTGTTATTAGTGCCTTTATAACCTCACCCTCTACGAAAATCTCTCTTAAATTTCGGATGGATCCATTTGTTATGGAGGATTGATGAAGAAGCCCGCTTGCCCCTCCTAAATCAACAAAGAATCCATATGGTTTTATTGCTAAAACTTCACCCTCAATTAATTGTCCTAATTTTAGATCTGCAAATTTTGAAACTAATAGTGCTTTTTTTTCTGATAAAACAAGTTTTCGTGTCTCTGGATTTACTTCTAAAAATGCAACTTTTAAATTTTTATTAACTAAAGATTGATAATCTTGGCCATCTTCAAGTTGTGAACGTGGAATAAATCCTCTTAGGCCATCAACATCGCAAGTAAGTCCTCCTCTATTAAAACCATTAATTGTAACTTGTATTAATTCTCCATTTTTCGCAGAACTTGCAACTTTTTCCCAACTTTGTCTAAGAATTAACGCTCGTGCACTTACTGTGACCATACCATCAGCATTTTGTTCTTTTATTACTAAAACTTCCATTTCTAAACCAATGGTAAAATTTTCTTTAAAATTTGTAATTACTCCTAATCCACATTCTTTTTTTGGCATGAAACCAGGTGCTTTACCACCAATGTCTATATACAAACCATCACTTTCTAATGCTATAACTTTCCCCTTAATTGTCTCTCCTGTTGCACCTATCGGCTCATTTTCGTTTAACGCTTCTAAAAAGGCGCTTTCGTCAAAATCAAATTCATCAACTTTTCTTTCTATGATGAAATCTTCATCTTGTAAAGTTAAAGGCTTTTCTAACTCCTCATAACTTATATTTTCAAAGTTAATATTATTGGAATAACTTTCTTTTACTTCATTTATTGAGGCTTCATTAATTTTAGGCTTTACAGCACTGACGTCAGTTTTAACTTCTTTTGTGAAATTTTGATGACCATCAACTACTTCTTCCTTCTTACTAATAGTATCCTTTTTGCTTATGTGGAGGACCTGAAGAGGCTTCTTAACATTGTTTTTGTCGCCCTTGTTTTTCTTATTATTTTGGGCATCTTTATTACTAACTCCCTTCATAGGTAAAATAAGAGTAATTTAATATTATCTTATTCTAAATGTTATTACTCACAATTAAAAATAATGAACTTTAAATCAATACCTAGCGAATTTGAGTATTTATCATGGCCTGAAGTAAAAAATATTTCAAAAGATATAAGATCAACAATTATCTGGCCATTTGGAGCAGTAGAACAACATGGCCCTCATTTACCTTTGGCTACAGATAGTATTTTTGTTGATGAGATAATTTGCGAAGTTTTAAAATTAATTCCGTCTGACACACCTATAAAAAAACTTCCAACTCAATATATAGGTTTTTCTCCAGAACATAAGGGATTTGAAGGAACTATATCTCTTTCTTCGAATTTAATAACCTCATTGATAAAAGAAGTTGGAGTCCAATTGGCGGATATGGGATTTAAAAGATTGATATTAATAAATGCACATGGAGGTCAAATTTCTTTACTTAACACCGCAGCAAGAGAATTAAGAAGTGTAGCTCCCAAACTATCAATCTTCCCTTGCTTTTTATGGAGTGGAGTTCATGGGTTAAGTGAACTGTTAACAAAAAATGAAATTGAGAATGGATTACATGCATCCTTAGCAGAAACTAGTTTGATGATGGCTTTAAAATCTGAACTTGTAGGAGATGAAAGACCTTGTGAAGGTATTGAAACGCAAATTCCAGAGGGTTGGAGTTTGGAGGGAAATGCTCCAACTGCTTGGTTTACAGAAGATTTAAGTAAATCTGGAGTTATAGGGGATAGTAAAGGTTCAAATAAAGAACTTGGAAATAGTTTAAAGAGCTTATTAGTCAATCACTGGTTTAAATTGATTATGAATCTTATGCAATCTGATTGGCCAAATTAGTTTTTTTATGTTTCTAATGAATGAATTAGTTTAAAATTGAAACTATTTCCAGCATATTTTAATATTTTCATTATAATTGTGTAAACTCATTGCATAATGAACAAAAGCTTTAACTGAAATGCAAACTTTAGAATCTAATAAAAACATCCAATTAGGAGCAGCGACTGAAAATGAATCAGTTAGTCTGCCTGATTTCACAACAAATGCTTACAAAGATGCTTACAGCAGAATTAATGCAATAGTTATTGAGGGCGAACAAGAAGCTTATGACAACTATATTTCAATTGCAACTCTTCTACCCAACGACTCCGAAGAATTGACAAAGTTGGCAAAAATGGAACTTAAACATAAAAGAGGTTTTACAGCCTGTGGTAAAAATTTGGGAGTTGAAGCAGATATGCCCTTTGCAAAGGAATTCTTTTCAAAATTACATGGTAATTTCCAGACGGCATTGAAAGACGAAAAGCTAACTACCTGTCTCCTTATTCAAGCTATTTTGATTGAAGCTTTTGCTATTTCTGCTTATCACGTTTATATAAGGGTCGCTGATCCATTTGCAAAAAAAATTACGCAAGGTGTCGTTAATGATGAATACTTACATTTAAATTATGGTGAGAAATGGTTGAAAGAAAATCTTCATTCATGCAAGGATGAATTAATTGCGGCTAATAAGGTAAATCTTCCCATCATTAAGAAGATGCTTGATCAAGTTGCTGATGATGCTGCAACTCTCTCAATGGACAAAGAAGAATTGATGGAAGAATTTATGATTGCTTATCAAGATGCACTTTTGGAAATGGGTCTAGATAATAGAGAAATAGCAAGAATGGCAATGGCAGCAATTGTTTAAATCCTAGAGAATTTATAGTTATACATCTAAGTTTTTTTTAATTTCTATTAAGTAAATAGCTCTGTGCTATTGTTCATATCAACATATAGATTCCATAAATAAGTTATTCAATGTTTGGGCTTATAGGTCATTCAACTAGTTTTGAAGATGCAAAAAGAAAGGCTTCATTATTGGGCTTTGATCATATTGCAGATGGCGATTTAGATGTTTGGTGCACAGCTCCACCTCAACTAGTTGAAAATGTAGAGGTTAAAAGTGCTACAGGTATATCAATTGAAGGTTCTTATATTGATTCATGTTTCGTTCCTGAAATGCTTTCAAGATTTAAAACGGCAAGAAGAAAAGTATTAAATGCAATGGAATTAGCTCAAAAAAAAGGTATTAATATTACCGCTTTGGGAGGGTTCACTTCTATCATCTTTGAAAATTTTAATCTTCTTCAACACAAGCAGATTAGAAACACTTCACTAGAGTGGGAAAGGTTTACAACTGGTAATACTCATACTGCATGGGTTATTTGCAGGCAATTAGAGATGAATGCTCCTAAAATTGGCATTGATCTTAAAAGTGCAACAGTTGCTGTAGTTGGTGCTACTGGAGATATAGGCAGTGCTGTTTGTCGATGGTTAATTAATAAAACAGGTATTGGGGAGCTTCTTTTGGTTGCTAGGCAAAAGGAACCTTTGGATTCTTTGCAAAAAGAATTAGATGGTGGAACTATCAAAAATCTAGATGAAGCATTGCCTGAAGCAGATATTGTTGTATGGGTAGCAAGTATGCCAAAGACCATGGAAATCGATGCCAATAATCTTAAACAACCATGTTTAATGATTGATGGAGGTTATCCAAAGAATCTAGATGAAAAATTTCAAGGAAATAATATACATGTTGTAAAAGGAGGTATAGTAAGATTCTTCAATGATATAGGTTGGAATATGATGGAACTCGCGGAAATGCAAAATCCCCAGAGAGAAATGTTTGCATGCTTTGCAGAAGCAATGATTTTAGAATTTGAAAAATGTCATACAAACTTTAGCTGGGGAAGAAATAATATATCTCTAGAGAAAATGGAGTTTATTGGAGCTGCTTCTGTAAAGCATGGCTTCTCTGCAATTGGCCTAGATAAGCATCCAAAAGTCCTAGCAGTTTGAATTATGCCAAGACGTTATCTTCTTGATTTTGAAAAACCTCTTGTAGAGCTTGAAAAGCAAATAGAGCAAATTAGAGAATTAGCAAGAGATTCAGAAGTAGATGTTAGTCAACAATTACTTCAACTAGAAACACTTGCCACAAGAAGAAGAGAGGAAATTTTTAGATCTCTAACACCTGCTCAGAAAATACAAGTAGCTAGACATCCACAAAGACCAAGTACTTTGGATTTTATTCAAATGTTTTGTGATGATTGGATCGAGTTACATGGAGACAGAAATGGAGGAGATGATATGGCTTTAATTGGAGGTTTAGGTTCGGTAAATAATCAACCTGTTCTTTTATTAGGTCATCAGAAAGGAAGAGATACGAAGGAAAATGTAGTTAGAAACTTTGGAATGGCAAAACCGGGAGGTTATAGAAAAGCTTTAAGGTTAATGCAGCATGCTGATAGATTCTCATTGCCTATCCTCACTTTTATTGATACCCCTGGGGCATATGCTGGTCTCTCTGCAGAAGAACAAGGTCAAGGAGAAGCTATAGCTAGAAATCTAAGAGAAATGTTTGGTTTTAAAGTCCCAATAATTGCTACTATTATCGGCGAAGGGGGGTCTGGTGGAGCTCTCGGAATTGGGGTTGCTGATAGGCTATTGATGTTTGAACATAGTGTTTATACTGTGGCTAGTCCAGAAGCTTGTGCCTCAATTCTTTGGAGAGATGCTGCAAAAGCTTCTGAAGCTGCAACTGCGTTAAAAATAACTGGAAAAGATCTTCTTGAATTAGGTGTAATAGATGAAGTTTTATCAGAACCAGCAGGAGGCAATAACTGGGCTCCCATAGAGGCTGGGAATACTTTAAAAGGTGCTATTGAGAAGCACCTAAATGAATTATTAGGATTGAATAAAGAGGAACTTTTAGAACAAAGATATTCAAAATTCAGGGTTTTGGGAAAATTTATTGAATCAAGTAATTTTGAAGAAATTCAGGAAGAATTACCTCAAATAACAGAATAAATTGAAAATAGCATACATTACAGGAGCCACTAAAGGTATTGGGAGAGCTACAGCAGTAACTTTCGCAAATGCTGGTTGGGATCTGATTTTACTCGCAAGAGATTTAGAGATGTTAGAAATACTCAAAGAAGAACTATCAGAAACAGGGTCAAAAATTAATCTTGTAAAGTGCAATTTATCTAATCCAAATGAAATAGATAATTCAATTAATGAATCAATAAAAAAATATGGGTGTCCTTCCGTTTTAATAAATAATGCTGGATGTGCTTTTAATGGAAATTTAGTTGAAATGCCTTTGTCAAAATGGCAAGAAATAATTCAAATTAACCTCACAAGTATATTTCAAATATGTAGTTTAATTGTCCCCAAAATGAGAAAAAATGGAGGCTTGATTATTAATGTCAGCAGTCATGCTTCTTATAATGCTTTTCCTCAGTGGGGTGCTTATTGCGTATCAAAATCTGCTCTAGCGATGTTTACAAAGTGTCTTAGAGAAGAAGAGAGATCTAACTCGATAAGAGCCTGCACAATTACTTTAGGTTCAGTTAATACACCTCTTTGGGAGACGGAATCAATTAAATCAGATTTCGATAAATCATCTATGCTTTCTTCAACTAATGTCTCAAAGACAATTCTATATATGGCTGAGCAACCAGATTCTCAAACAATAGAAGATTTAACTCTCATGCCTGCAGGAGGCGCTTTTTAAGGACAATATTTCCTATTTTAAATGTTTATAAAGTCACCTTTTTTATTTTTTTTTTTCTCTCTTATGAACATTCAAATGTGATATAGTGTATGGGCAATATACCATCTAAGTAGATAAAGTAATTAAGTTTGCAGACTATTTTCTGATAACAATTCTATGACCTCTACATTACCTAACGATAATCTTAAGAAAAATTTTGGTGATCAAATTAGCAATAAATTAGTTTCTGAAATAATCAGGAATCGCATTAAATTAAATAAAAAAAGATTCCATGCTAATGATAATATTTCTGATTTCATCAATCCTGGCGAACTTGAAATTTTGCAGAAAGAGGTTGCTTCTAAAGTAAGAGATTTATTAAAGTCTTTGGTTATAGATATCGATAATGATCATAACTCTCAAGAGACTGCCGAGAGAGTCGCAAAA
>QBZO01000034.1 GCA_003282225.1 Prochlorococcus sp. AG-335-I21 | reverse complement strand
GGAGAGCCTTACAGAAATCTCTATTAAATATGGTTTAAACTTTAAAGAACTTATTGAAATTAACAATCTCAAGAATCCAGATTCATTAGAAGTTGGTTCGAAATTATTTTTAAGTGAAAAGAATATCAATAATCAAGAAGTTAATACTTCACTTAAAGAAGAAAAGAATAATCAATTTATAAGTAAAGGGAGTAAAAAATATGGTCCTTTAACAACTCAACAAACCGAATTAGAAGAAGTAAGTGGCAGAAAACTTCTGAACGCTCTAAATCAAAATAATAAAAAAGTTATTATCTCTATAAGGTGTGAAAAAAAAGATTTAGATGTAAGAATTCCCGGAAGAAAATGGAGAGGATGGATTCCTGCTAAAGAACAATTTGAAAAAAATCTAATAAATGATTTCTGCTAATCCTTTTGATTAATATGTGTGAATAATTTTTCTTTGGATATCCCTTTTGAGGTATTGTTTTATTAGTGAAATTCAAATTTATGACAATTGCAAGAGGCGATTTTGTTCGTATTAAAAGAAAGGAATCTTACTGGTATAACGATACAGGGAAGGTGGCTTCTATCGATAAATCAGGGATTAAATATAATGTCACAGTTAAATTTGATAGAGTTAATTTTTACGGAATCAGCGGGACTGACGGTGGAAACGTGACAAATAACTTTGCTGAAGTTGAATTAGAAAAAATTTAAAAATTTGCCTGAGTTACCTGAAGTTGAGACTGTTAGAAGAGGTTTAGAACAAAAACTCAAGAACTTTATTATCAAAAGAGTTGAAATCTGTAGAGAGTCAACCGTTGCGTATCCCATTGATAAACAAGACTTTATTGAGGGTCTGCAAAATTCACTGCTGTATAAATGGAATAGAAGAGGAAAATATTTAATCGCGGAATTAAAGAAAAATGTTAGTAATAATATTGATGCAAATGAATTATCACTTGAAGAAAATGGTGTTCTCGTCGTTCATTTAAGGATGACTGGTTATTTCACTTTTAATAATACTCTTACTAATCCTTGTAAACATACCAGAATAAGGCTGTTTGATAATCATAATAATGAACTTAGATATATTGATGTAAGGAGTTTTGGTCAAATGTGGTGGGTTGGAGAGGGATTATCTCCTAATAAAATTATTAAGGGATTAGGAACATTGGGGCCTGAGCCCTTTTCTCAAAATTTTAATGTCAATTATCTAACAAAAGTAATTTCAAACAAATCAAGGTCGATAAAATCTATATTATTAGATCAAACAATAATTGCTGGGATAGGGAATATATATGCAGATGAAAGTCTATACTCTGCAGGTATATCGCCTTTTAGAGAGGCTAGAACAATTAAAAAAAATGAAATAAAAAGACTTATAAGAGCTGTCGTCGACGTTTTAAAAAAAAGTATTGGTGCAGGGGGAACAACCTTTAGTGACTTTAGAGACTTAGAAGGTGAAAATGGCAATTTTGGATTACAAACTAATGTTTATAGAAGAACTGGTAAAGAATGTCGTCAATGCAAAAATCTAATTGAGAGACAGAAAATCTCAGGAAGAAGTACACATTGGTGTCGTAAATGTCAGAATTAAAAAAGGGCTTACTTTGAAAAAGTAAACCCTTTAAAAATATTTTACCTGGCATTGAGCTATTTTCTCAAGGGGCTACCCCCTAAATATTTTCGCCGCTGATGCGTTTCACAACCGAGTTCGAGATGGATCGGAGTGGTTCCACATCGCCATGAACACCAGGATAGTGTGAACCTTGAGAACTGCATAGAAAATATAAATTAAAGACAATAAATTAAGTTTATTTGGTCAAGCCCTCGGTCTATTAGTACTCCTCCGCTGCACTTGTTACCAAGCTTCCACGTAGAGCCTATCAACGGGTGTTCTTCCCGTGACCTTACTGGCTTAAGCCATGGCAATACTCATCTTGAGGTGGGCTTCCCACTTAGATGCTTTCAGCGGTTATCCACTCCGCACATGGCTACCCAGCGTTTACCGTTGGCACGATAACTGGCACACCAGAGGTGCGTTCCTCCCGGTCCTCTCGTACTAGGGAGAAATCCTCTCAATATTCCTGCGCATACACCGGATATGGACCGAACTGTCTCACGACGTTCTGAACCCAGCTCGCGTACCGCTTTAATGGGCGAACAGCCCAACCCTTGGGACCGACTTCAGCCCCAGGTTGCGATGAGCCGACATCGAGGTGCCAAACCTCCCCGTCGATGTGAACTCTTGGGGGAGATCAGCCTGTTATCCCTAGAGTAACTTTTATCCGTTGAGCGACGGCCCTTCCACGCAGAACCGTCGGATCACTAAAACCGACTTTCGTCCCTGTTCGACTTGTAGGTCTCACAGTCAAGCTCCCTTCTGCTTTTGCACTCAACGACTGATTTCCAACCAGCCTGAGGGAACCTTTGTGCGCCTCCGTTACCTTTTAGGAGGCGACCGCCCCAGTCAAACTGCCCATCAGATACTGTCCGCTTCCCGGATAACGGGTAAGCGTTAGAACCCTAGCTCTAATAGAGTGGTATCTCACCGATGACTCAATAATACCCACAAGTACTATTTCAACGTCTCCCACCTATTCTGCGCAATTAGAGCCCGAGCACAATATCAAACTACAGTAAAGCTTCATAGGGTCTTTCTGTCCGGGTGTATGTAGTCCGCATCTTCACAGACAATTCTATTTCGCCGAGCCTCTCTCCGAGACAGCGCGCAAATCGTTACACCTTTCGTGCGGGTCGGAACTTACCCGACAAGGAATTTCGCTACCTTAGGACCGTTATAGTTACGGCCGCCGTTCACCGGGGCTTCAGTCGCTAGCTTTGCTAAAAGCTAACCAGCTTCCTTAACCTTCCGGCACTGGGCAGGTGTCAGCCCCCATACATCGTCTTGCGACTTAGCGGAGACCTGTGTTTTTGGTAAACAGTCGCTTGCGCCTCTTCACTGCGACCAGCTCTCGCTGGCACCCCTTCTCCCGAAGTTACGGGGCCATTTTGCCGAGTTCCTTAGAGAGAGTTATCTCGCGCCCCTCGGTATTCTCTACCACCCCACCTGTGTCGGTTTCGGGTACTGGCATTTATGTCTTAACGGGTATAGGGCTTTTCTTGGAAGCATGACATCACCAACTTCGCTGCCGTAGCAGCTCGTACTCACGCCTCAGCTCAAGATGTTTTCTCCATCTCTCAAAGCCTTGAACGCTTGAACCAGTAACCAACATCTGGCCTGGCTAGCCTTCTCCGTCCCCCTTCCCAAAACATAACTGGTACAGGAATATTGACCTGTTATCCATCGACTACGCCTTTCGGCCTCGCCTTAGGTCCAGACTAACCCTCCGCGGACGAGCCTGCCGGAGGAACCCTTAGGGTTTCGGGGCATGGGATTCTCACCCATGTTTTCGCTACTCAAGCCGACATTCTCACTTCTATGCCGTCCACGTCCGCTTACGCTAACGCTTCACCCAACATAGAACGCTCCCCTACCATAAATAAATTTATCCGCAGCTTCGGTATAACGCTTAGCCCCATTCATTTTCGGCGCAGGATCGCTCGACCAGTGAGCTATTACGCACTCCTTTGAGGATGGCTGCTTCTAGGCAAACCTCCTGGTTGTCTGGGCAATCCCACCTCCTTTATCACTTAGCGTTAATTTTGGGACCTTAGCTGGCGGTCTGGGCTGTTTCCCTCTTGACTATGGAGCTTATCCCCCACAGTCTGACTGCCTAGTTACACACAGGGTATTCAGAGTTCATATCGATTTGGTACCGCTTTCGCAGCCCGCACCGAAATGGTTGCTTTACCCCCCTGCTGGAGCACTAGACGCTACGCCTCAACGTATTTCGGGGAGAACCAGCTAGCTCCTGGTTCGATTGGCATTTCACCCCTAACCACAGCTCATCCGCTGAATTTTCAACTTCAGTCGGTTCGGACCTCCACTTGGTATCACCCAAGCTTCATCCTGGCCATGGTTAGATCACCAGGGTTCGGGTCTATAAACACTGACAAACGCCCTATTAAGACTCGCTTTCGCTGTGGCTCCACCATTTCCGGTTTAACCTGCCAGTGCCTATAAGTCGCCGGCTCATTCTTCAACAGGCACACGGTCACCCGATTAGTCGGGCTCCCATTGCTTGTAAGCTCACGGTTTCATGTTCTATTTCACTCCCCTCCCGGGGTTCTTTTCACCTTTCCCTCGCGGTACTGTTTCACTATCGGTCACACAGTAGTACTTAGCCTTACGAGGTGGTCCTCGCAGATTCACACGGAATTCCACGTGCTCCGTGCTACTCGGGATACAGCTAGGTCAACTCAACTTTCAATTACGGGGCTTTCACCCTCTATGGCACGCCATTCAAACGTTTCTTCTAGAATTGTTGATCCATATTGCTGTCCCACAACCCCGATAGTCAAGACTATCGGTTTGGGCTATTCCCCGTTCGCTCGCCGCTACTGAGGGAGTCGTTATTTACTTTCTCTTCCTCCAGCTACTAAGATGTTTCAGTTCGCTGGGTTAGCTCGCACCAACCTATATATTCAGTTGGTCGTTCAAGGGGTTGCCCCATTCGGAAATTCCCGGATCAAAGTGTGCTTCCAACTCCCCGAGACTTATCGCAGGTAACCACGTCCTTCATCGCCTCTGTGTGCCTAGGTATCCTCCGTGAGCCCTTTGTAGCTTGACCAATAACTTCAATAATTGAAGCATCAGCTTAATAGAATTGTTATTTAATGCATTAGCACAAATAATAAATCTGCATCATTAAAGATGCTTATTGTCTTCAAAAATAATCTATGCAGTTGTCAAGGTTCTCTGAAAACAATGAAAAAATTCAATGAGTCCAGCATCTTATTTATTAAATAAAATAGGAAGCTAGATTCGCTCAGAGCAAAATAGGACACGACTCAAAACAATTTCCCTCTTTAAATATATGTAAGAGGTGGTATTCAGTGGAGGTAAGCGGACTCGAACCGCTGACATCCTGCTTGCAAAGCAGGCGCTCTACCAACTGAGCTATACCCCCAACATAGAGATATGGGCCATCCTGGACTTGAACCAGGGACCTCACCCTTATCAGGGGTGCGCTCTAACCACCTGAGCTAATGGCCCAGGAAAAAGTGATGGGTGTGACCTAGAAAAAACTTAGAAACTGAAATTCCTAAAAAATAAGAATCTGAGATACCGATCGACCTAAGGTGACAAAATTAATATTTACATTTTGTTGTCTCCCTGTTAGGAGGTGATCCAGCCGCACCTTCCGGTACGGCTACCTTGTTACGACTTCACCCCAGTCATTAGCCCCACCTTCGGCGTCCTCCTCCACAAGGGTTGGAGTAACGACTTCGGGCATGGCCAACTTCCATGGTGTGACGGGCGGTGTGTACAAGGCCCGGGAACGTATTCACCGCAGTATGCTGACCTGCGATTACTAGCGATTCCTACTTCACGTAGGCGAGTTGCAGCCTACGATCTGAACTGAGCCACGGTTTATGGGATTTGCTAGCTCTCGCGAGTTTGCTGCCCTTTGTCCGTAGCATTGTAGTACGTGTGTAGCCCAGGGTGTAAGGGGCATGATGACTTGACGTCATCCACACCTTCCTCCGGTTTATCACCGGCGGTCTTTCTAGAGTGCCCAACTAAATGCTGGCAACTAAAAACGTGGGTTGCGCTCGTTGCGGGACTTAACCCAACATCTCACGACACGAGCTGACGACAGCCATGCACCACCTGTCACTGAATTCCCGAAGGCACCCTCAAATTTCTAAGAGGTTCTCAGGATGTCAAACCCTGGTAAGGTTCTTCGCGTTGCATCGAATTAAACCACATACTCCACCGCTTGTGCGGGCCCCCGTCAATTCCTTTGAGTTTCACACTTGCGTGCGTACTCCCCAGGCGGAACACTTAACGCGTTAGCTACGACACCGAAGGGGTCGATTCCCCCGACACCTAGTGTTCATCGTTTACGGCCAGGACTACAGGGGTATCTAATCCCTTTCGCTCCCCTGGCTTTCGTCCATGAGCGTCAGTAATGGCCCAGCAGAGCGCCTTCGCCACTGGTGTTCTTCCCGATATCTACGCATTTCACCGCTACACCGGGAATTCCCTCTGCCCCTACCATACTCAAGCCGATCAGTTTCCACTGCCATAATGGAGTTAAGCTCCACGCTTTAACAGCAGACTTGAAAGGCCGCCTGCGGACGCTTTACGCCCAATAATTCCGGATAACGCTTGCCACTCCCGTATTACCGCGGCTGCTGGCACGGAATTAGCCGTGGCTTATTCCTCAAGTACCGTCATATCTTCTTCCTTGAGAAAAGAGGTTTACAGCCCAGAGGCCTTCGTCCCTCACGCGGCGTTGCTCCGTCAGGCTTTCGCCCATTGCGGAAAATTCCCCACTGCTGCCTCCCGTAGGAGTCTGGGCCGTGTCTCAGTCCCAGTGTGGCTGATCATCCTCTCAGACCAGCTACTGATCGAAGCCTTGGTGAGCCATTACCTCACCAACAAGCTAATCAGACGCGAGCTCATCCTCAGGCGAAATTCATTTCACCTATCGGCATATGGGGTATTAGCGGTCGTTTCCAACCGTTATCCCCCTCCTGAGGGCAGATTCTCACGCGTTACTCACCCGTCCGCCACTAACCCGAAGGTTCGTTCGACTTGCATGTGTTAAGCACGCCGCCAGCGTTCATCCTGAGCCAGGATCAAACTCTCCGTTGTGTTCAAATCCTTTTGTAGACAAAATCTACTCAATATGAATTGCTTTCTCCAAATAAAAAT
>QBZO01000033.1 GCA_003282225.1 Prochlorococcus sp. AG-335-I21 | reverse complement strand
CTTGATGTTGCTTTTACATCAACGATAATTAACTCTCCATTCTTTTTTTGCCAGACATCGTCCACCGCACCACCAAAATCATAATTATGTTCAGTAGATTTATATCTGATTCCTTTAAAATTACTTCTCCAAGTATCAATATCTTTATGTTTAAAAGGTATAGCATCGATATTATGCTCAATAAATAAAGGATGAGATTCCTGTCTATCACGATAATAATCAAACTCGTTTTTACATAAATTATCTACAGCAATATTTAAAGTAAATGGTAATGATGGAGGTTTTATTTTATGCTTTTTATCAAGAACGCAACATCTAGGACAATTAAGATATTTTTCAACAGTAGACCTACTTAATTTAATAGTTTCATCCATAATAATTGTGTAAAAAAGTTAAAGATAAAAAATTAAAGTATTTTTTTTATTCCCGCTAGATGGTTCCACCCAATTTTGATGCTTCGAAGTAGTTGGTATCATTGACTTGAGTGATAGCACTATTCTCACGTAAAACCCACATAAAACCGATTAGTTTAACTTATAACTGGGTTCTTAAAATCTGTTTATTCCCACTCTATATTACCGAGAAAAGAGGTAGTCATAAACGTATTGATACCAATATGTTTGAACCCATAATAACACACATTTTCCTGAGGGAAACCTGAGGGAAACCTACTTTTTGAGTCTATAACTGGGTTTATACTCTATTCTTCACTCCCACTCAATTGTTCCTGGAGGCTTACTAGTAATGTCGAAAACAACTCTATTAACCTGCTCTACTTCATTAACTATTCTATTAGAAATTCTCTCTAAGGTTTCATAAGGTATTCTGGACCAATCCGCCGTCATACCATCTTCGCTTGATACGCATCGTAAAACTATTGGCCAAGCATAAGTCCTTTTGTCTCCCATTACCCCAACAGTCTTAACAGGTAAAAGAACGGCAAATGCTTGCCAAATATCATTATAAAGACCTGCTTTTTTTATTTCATCTCTTACTATCCAGTCCGCATCTCTCAAACAGTTCAGTTTTTCATGAGAAACTTCACCCAAAATTCTTATTGCTAAGCCAGGGCCAGGAAATGGATGTCTTTTTATAATTTCATCTGGCAATCCTAAAGCACCCCCAACTTTTCTTACTTCATCTTTAAAAAGTTTTCTTAATGGTTCAACTAATTTGAATTGTAAATCTTTTGGCAAACCGCCTACGTTATGATGGCTTTTTATTTTTACTGCGATTCGCTCACCGGTCTTAGGATCTAAATTAGTTCCAGCACTCTCAATAACATCTGGGTAAAGAGTCCCTTGAGCCAAATATTGGAAAGGACCTAGTCTGTTACTCTCCTCTTCAAAAACTCTAATAAATTCTCTACCAATAATCTTGCGTTTTTCTTCTGGATCAGTTATTCCGTTTAATTTATTAATAAATCTTTCCCTAGCGTTAATATATTCAACTTTTATATGAAATTTTTTATGAAAAAATTCCATTAAAAATTCAGGTTCCCCTTTTCTCATAAAGCCTTGATCAATAAACATACAAGTAAGCTGTTTACCAATAGCTTTATTGAGAAGAAAAGCGAGGGTTGATGAATCTACACCGCCAGAAAGAGCAAGTAAAACTTTCTTATCATCTACTTGTTGCTTAATTCGTGGAATTGTTTCCTCTAAAAAAGTTTCAGTAGTCCAATCGGCTTTACATTTAGAAATAGAATAAACAAAGTTTTTAATTACCGTCATTCCGAATTCTGAATGAATAACTTCAGGATGAAATTGAACCCCAAATAATTTCTTTTGTTTATTTGATATTGCAGCATGCAGCGTATTTTCTGTATGAGAGATTTTAATAAATCCTTCAGGCAAAATATTTATAGAATCTCCATGACTCATCCACATAATGGATTTGTCTTGGACATTAGATAGCAAATCACTTTCACAATCGATATTTATTGGTGCTCTGCCATATTCAGCTTTATTAATTGCTGGGGTTACTTCACCTCCTAATTCTTTAACCATTAATTGCATTCCGTAGCAGATACCCAAAACTGGAATCCCTAAATCAAAAATCTTTACATCACATTTAGGTGCATTGTCTTCATAAACAGAACTTGGACCACCACTTAAAATAATCCCTTTTGGATTTATATCCTGAATCTCCTTTATAGAGGTAAAATTACTAACTACAAGAGAAAATACATCTGCTTCTCTTATTCTCCTTGCAATTAATTCAGAATATTGAGATCCAAAATCTAGTATTAATATTGAAGGATCTCTTTCTTTTTTTAGTAATTTTTTACTCATGTATAAAAGTTACCTCAATTTATTTACAAAAACACAAACCACTTAAAATTAGAAGCCTTTGAAAGCAGAAATATAGTCTTTACTATTTTTACCTGACCAACGAATATTTCTATTTCTATCAAAGATAATTGCTCCAACTTTCATATCTGTTTTTATGTATCTATTTATATATTGTGTAGAGCGCTTTTCAATAGTATCTGATAATTTATTCCATAATTTGTCAGCCATAGAAAGACTAAAACTTTCAAGAACTAACAACGCATCTTCAACCGTATTTGATTGTGATAATTTTTGAATTATTTCTAGTGGAACTTCTTCTTTTACAGCTAAATAAACAATAATTTCAATTCTTGCATCTGCTAAATGATTATGAGTATGAAAAATTCCTCCAGCTAATTTAATTAATTTTCCATGATAACCAAAAAGGATTACTCTTTGAATCTTTTGTATTGCAGCATCAACTAATAAGGGTCCTATCCAATTACCTACTTTAATTATAGGAAATTTGATATTAGAACTTTTTGCTAAATTTAAGCCATTTTCACCAATAACAAAAATTATTGTGTCACAAACTTCATTAGCAATAATTTGTTTTAGCTGAGCTTTTGCATTTTTTAATTGATCAGGAGAAGCACTTACAAAAGTTTCAGCGCTAGTACCTATAATTGAAAGCCCTTCAACAATACCAAATGATTTATTACTAGTTCTTTCGGCCAAAAATTTTCCATTTGGAAAAATAATCTCTAAATTCAATTTGAATCCTTCTGGAATAATATCTAATAAATTTTTAACTAATACTTCTTTAGCAAAATTAGAAATACAGATCTTAGAGGTCTTTTGATCGATACCAACTCCGTAACCAGGAATAATATTGATTCGATCTAATCGTTTGTTACTTGTCTTATAAGTTTTTTCTAAAGAAGCGATTGTCCATATTTCTAAGTTTTGTGTTAAATCAAGATCTAATCCAGAATCTACAAAAGAAATTCCAAGGGCATGAGATTCTTCATTAATTAACCCAGAAGAATGAATCTTGATTTTTATTAAATTTTTATCGTTTGGAATTTTAATTAATTCATAATCTTCAAATGGTAATCCTATTAATTTTTTAATTGCTGACTTAGCAGCTCCAGTTACCCATAAAGGTAGAGAAAATCCTTTTTTCAAATCAAGTAATTGAAAAATATTTTATGACTACTAATCTTAGAATGACCTATTAATAAAAAAGTGGCCATACAACAAAAATTATCATTGATGATACCTGGTCCAACGCCAGTTCCAGAAAAAGTTTTACAAGCACTTGGAAGGCATCCCATAGGACATAGAAGTAAAGATTTTCAAGACCTTATGGAAATCACTACTAAAAATCTACAATGGCTACATCAAACAAAAAATGATGTTTTAACGATTACAGGTAGTGGGACAGCTGCCATGGAAGCTGGAATGATTAGTACCTTAAGCAAAGGAGACAAAGTTATTTGTGGTGAAAATGGAAAGTTTGGTCAAAGATGGATAAAAGTTGCAAAAGAATTCGGGCTCGAAGTGATTAAAATTGAGTCAGAATGGGGAAAACCACTTGATCCGGAAAATTTTAAAACAATTTTAGAAAAAGATGATAAAAAAGAAATAAAAGCAGTTATCCTTACACATTCAGAAACCTCAACTGGAGTTATAAATGATTTAAAAACAATAAGTTCTCATATACGCAATCATGAAAAAGCATTATCAATTATTGACTGCGTAACAAGTATTGGAGCTTGTAATGTACCGATAGATGATTGGGAACTAGATGTTGTTGCTTCAGGATCTCAAAAAGGATATATGATACCTCCGGGTTTAAGCTTTGTGTCAATGAGCGAGAAAGCTTGGCAAGCCTCAGAAAATTCAAATTTACCTAAATTCTATTTAAATTTAAAATCATATAAAAAAAGTCTTTTAAGTAATAGCAATCCGTATACACCAGCAGTAAATTTAGTTTTTGCTTTAGATGAATCATTAAAAATGATGAAAGATGAAGGACTAGATAAAATCTTTAAAAGACATGAAAGACATAAACTCGCAGTCAGTGAAGCCACAAAAACACTTAATCTCAAATTATTTGCTGATAAAAACCATTTAAGTCCTGCTGTTACTGCAATTCAAATTGAAGAGATAGATGCAGAAAACTTTCGAAAAACTATAAAAAATAAATACGATATTTTATTAGCCGGAGGACAAGATCATTTAAAAGGTAAAATATTTAGAGTCGGTCACTTAGGTTACATAAATGATAGAGACATAATTGCAGTAATAGCAGCTGTAGGGAATACATTAGTTGAAGAAAATATAATTTCTACTGAAAAAGTGGGGGAAGCTTTGAAAATAGCATCGAGCCATCTATAAGCAATGTAATCTAAGTTCCAGGTTCTTCAACATTTCCACCCAATTCAACAATTTTTTCTTTTAGTAATAAAGATTTTTCTTCATCACCCTTAGTTTGAGCAACTGCGAGAGCAAATTCTAACTTTTCTAATTGATGACCACCTTCAAAAAAAGATAATTTCTTTTTGATTGGGTTTTTATTACTTCTGTAAGAAATTTGTGGAGTCATAACAAATACTGCTTTATTAATATTATGCCAACTCGAAGGCCCTTTATGCAGTAAAAATCTAACTAATTTTTAAATATTAAATTTTTAATTTTAAAATTTGTTTATCAAAGGTAAAATCTATTTTATTCAATAAAGACCTGTACATAACTAAATAACAACATATTTTGAACATATACCCGAGCCTTTTAATTTATTTCTAATATTATGTCCAAACAGTTTATTTTTTTAATGTCAAATATAAATCTATTTTATTATTTAATTGCTGGTATCGCTTTTGGAGCACTAGCTTTAAAAACAGGCATCCCTGCAGCTCCACTTGCAGGTGCTTTAATTGGTGCAAGTATTTTAAGCATCAGCGGGAAAGTTGAGGCGGCTATGTGGCCAAACGGCACAAGGACTATATTAGAAATAGGCATTGGTACTGTTATTGGAACAAGCTTAACAAAGGACTCATTAGTAGAATTACAAACTTTATGGAAACCTGCAATATTAATTACATTTACACTAATAATTACTGGCTTAGCAATTGGTTTATGGACTAGCAGATTACTTAATGTAGATATAATCACGACAATTCTTGGCGCTGCTCCAGGAGGGATAAGCGGTATGAGTTTGGTTGGTACTGAATATGGAGTAGGGGCGGCAGTTGCAACTCTTCACGCAGTTAGATTAGTTACTGTTCTTTTAATTCTGCCATTAGTTGTAAAAATGCTCAATCTATTTGGAATAATAAAATCTTAAATTTATCTAGACATAATCAAAATTAAAGATACTTTTTATATAGACAGATAAAAAACTAATGAATGGAAATAAAAAGATAAGATTCATTTTGCCTTTAGGTGCAATGTTTGTTCCGTTATTATTATTTGCCCCTAAAGCAATTGCAGGTTCTTTTGGGGCAGAAATATTTTGTACGATGAGAGATGGTGGGAATGACCATGAGAGCAGTTGGCAAGCGGCTTATAGTTATATTAAGAAACAAAAAGGAGGAATTTTTAAGACCTCTCCAAAGCAGGCCGCCGGGCAAATTATTGAAACAGTTGTAAGAGAAAGAGATAAGTTTTCTTATTGTGTTGAATTTTTAGATCAACTTCATCCTGATAGAAAGCTACAATTAGAAAACAATAGAAAAGAAAAGAGGCAAAAACAAGAAGAACTTTTGAGAGAAAAAGAAAGTGAAGACTACTCCAAAGAAACTTTTGATAGATATAGCTATTAACGTTAAAAGTTTATTTAATTACATTTAGCTTATAAATTAAATATTACTTATTAAGTATAATTAAATACATAAAATATATTCAATCTAGGAAATATGGTCTTAAAAATAATAAAAAACCTATTGACTTTTATATTGAATCAGTCAAAATTGTAAGAAATTAAATAATCTGAATGCACATTAATGATGCTGTCTTTTTAGAAGATTTATGCCCCAAATTCAGATTAAGGCAATGGCGAAAATCAATTCATACATTCACAGGAAAAAGTTGTATATACTGCGGAAAACCCTCAGAGTCCATTGACCATGTACTTCCTAGAAGCCAGGGAGGATTGAGTACAACCGAAAATTGTGTACCAGCATGCTTATCATGCAACGGCGACAAGTCAGATGATAATGCTTTGTATTGGTATAGAAAACAAAAATTTTATGATCCTAGAAGAGCAATGGCTATTAGGGCATGGTTAGATGGTGATCTGAGATTAGCTTTAAGATTATTACAATGGGCAAATCCTACCTCTATGAATAAAAGATATAAAAATTATGAATTCGATGATGATGAATATAATGCCGCGTAATTACCAGACCATACAAGCCTTTGTAGAATGATATTTTTTACACAAAACTTCTGAATCTTTTGGGGATTCAGGAAATATTAAAAATGCACACGATACTAAAAGTATTACAAATAATTTTTGATAGAATTTAAAATCTAAAGCAGATTTTGGATTATTTGATTTTTCTTTAACTTGAGAATTGGAATTATCAAAACAAACTATCTTTAGTTTTACCTCAGGCTGAATTAAAGTCTGCATTTTCTTTAATAATACACATGTACTACTTATAATACTTAATGGCCAATTTATCAAGTCCAATTACAGCTAAAAATAAATTCCTAATTTTTGGAGGAGGTTTTAGCGGAGACTATTTTGCAAAATCAATCAGAAAACTAGGCTGCATAGCATTAGCAAGTTCTCGATCTATAAGTAATGAGCCAAATAGTTTTATTTTTAATAGCGAAGATAATTCAATCCCTGAAGATTCAATCTTTGAGGGAGTAACTCATATTCTTAGTTGTATACCTCCAGATAAAAATGGTAACGACCCTGTATTAAAGAGGCTTAAAAATAAAATTAAAAATTTATCTCTAACATGGGTTGGATATCTCTCTACTACTGGTGTTTATGGCAACACCTATGGTGATTGGGTTTGTGAAAGAGATCAACCCAATCCTTTTCAAGAAAGAAGTCAAAGGAGGTTAAATTGTGAGAGAGAATGGATTAATTCAAATTTGCCAATACAAATTTTTAGATTACCTGGTATTTATGGTCCAGGGAGGTCAACTTTAGAAGCTATTAAAACAAAAAAAATTAAAGTGATAGATAAAGAAAATCAAGTCTTCTCAAGAATTCATGTCGCTGATATTGCAAATGCGATTATTTATTTATTACAAAATAAAAATAATTTGGATTTTCATCAAATAATTAATATCGCAGATGACGAGCCTTGCTCACAAATTGAAGTTATAAAATATGGCTACAAATTACTTGGATTAGAAATGCCAAAAAAAATATTTTTTGAAGAAGCTAAAAAAGATTTATCGCCAATAGCCCAATCGTTTTGGAAGGAAAATAGAAGAGTTTCAAATAAATTATTATGTGAAAAATTAGGATATAAACTTATTTATAAAAACTACAAAGCAGGTTTAAATAATTGCCTTATTAAAATTAAATCATGAATAATCAAAGCAATAGTATTGAAGATAAATTTAAAATTATCATAAGCGTTGGAGACGAGTCAGGTATCGGACCTGAAATTATTTTGAAAGCTCTTTTTTCAAAAGAAATTCCACAAGATCTTGATTATATAATTGTTGGATCAAAAAATAACCTACAAAACACTTATAAAAATCTTAAATCTTTAGGAGTCGAAAATATTGTAGATCCTAATAAT
>QBZO01000032.1 GCA_003282225.1 Prochlorococcus sp. AG-335-I21 | reverse complement strand
TTGGACAATAGGAGTAAATAAATTCACCATCCCTATCCAACTATTATTGATTTACTCTTTTTCTTATATTTCTTATAAATTTATTGAATGTCCCTTTCGAAGAATGGAAACAAAAAGGAAATTATTCTCTTATTTAGCGGGAATATTATCTATTCTAATTTCTCAGGCAACTTTATTTGTTTTTGGATTAGGAGGTCACAAGAGAATATATTCCGGGAATCTAAATAATTCATTTAATAGGTCATTCAATTCACGAAATATTATTTTGAATAAATGTAATCTTGGGGAAATTAAATTTATAAATTTAATTAAAAGAAGTGATTGTCTTCCGGAATCTAGCAATATCTACAAAAGTTCAATATTTCTAGTTGGAGATAGTCATGCAAATATGTTTAGTAAAGCATTTTCTTATAATTATAAGGATTTTAGGTTAGTTAATTTAACTGGAAATAATTGTTTTTTCCCTGCAGATAGTCTGAGTTTAAGTAAAATCTCGGAAAACATATGCAAAAAAAATATGACAGAGGCAAATGAATGGATCATTGAAAATTCCTCTTATGGTGACGTATTAGTAATAGCTAATAGTAGTCTTATTAGATACTTTCAAGTTGAAAAGCAAGAATTTGCAAATTATTTAGCTAATTTCAAATCATTAATTAATAAATATAAAAAAAAGGGGATAAGAATTTACTTAATAGCAAGTCCCCCTATTTTTAAAAAAATTACAGATCCTTATTGTTCTCAAGAATGGTTTAGGCCAATTAGTTACATAAGGAAAGAATGCTTTATCAAAAGAGATAAATTAGATAAAGACAGAGGACTATTTTTTAGTGCTATAGAAAAAGAAATTCAAGATAAAAACTTTAAAATAATTAATAAAAATCTTGATTTTTATTGTAACAAAACTATTTGTCAAGCCATAGGTTATCTTGATAGCGCTCATCTTCTTGATGATTTTTCTTTGAAGATTATTAAAAATTACGTATTAAATTGAATATTAAAGTAAGATAAATCTAATAAAAAAGACAATTAATTAATAATGAAGTTATTTAGAAACCTACTTAAATACTCTTTCATATTTACCTTAGGTTTTCTTTCTTACTACACAATCTACATTAGAGAACAAGAACCAATTTTTTCAATACAAGCAAACTTAAGACGTTCAGTAAGAAATTATTTAAGACCAAAATTTATGAAAATAGATTCTGAGTCATATGTACTTAAATATCCTTATAATCCAGAAAAACTAATTACAATAAATAACACTCTGGAGTTAGATCTAAAGAGAGCCAAAATGCTTGAAATGGTTTACGGTCAAGAAACCTTACCAACAAAAAAGCTTCCCTTTGTAAAGAAAAAGTTTATTGATAATAGATATAAAGATTTTCAAGATATAGCTTACATAAATAAATATACCCACGATATGAAGCATGGATTAAACTCAATTGCTTATCATTTTATTCCCTATGAGAGAAATAATAAACTAATTATTTATCATCAAGGGCATGGTCTAGGAGGCTTAGATGGAGGAGATTTTATAATTTCTAAATCAAAAATTGAATTCTTCCTAAAGAAAGGATACGAAGTTATAGCAATGGCAATGCCTTTAATCGGTATGAACTCCCAACCATTAATTTATATAGATAACTTAGGCTATATAAAATTTAACACTCACAAAAAATTTAGTTTACTTGGTAAAGAAAATGGCCAGCCTGAATACCATCCTTTTATTTATTTTTTTGAGCCAATAACAGTTTTTTTAAATCAAGTTAATCATGAAAAATATGAAAGTGTTACCATGGTAGGAATTTCCGGCGGGGGATGGACAACAACCTTATATGCAGCTTTTGATCCGAGGATCACATATAGCTTCCCTGTTTCAGATGGAAAACCAATGACTCTAAATTCTGGATATCTAGGGCATTGGGAAGACAGAGAACATATTTTTTTTTCTAAATTCAATTACCACGATTTATATGTGATGGGTTCATCTGGTGAAGGAAGAGCAAAAATTCAAATAGTAAATTATTTTGAACCTTTACATCCTGGTGATATTTATAAATACTATAAAAAACCTATTCAAGATAGAGTCAAAAAAATTGGTTTGGGACTTTTTGATGTATTTGAAGACAGATCCCATGCTACTCATGAAGTTTCAGACAAAGCACTTGAATATATCCACTCTTTTATTAATCAAGATTTGAAATAAAAACCTGTTTTGGGAAAAGTGGTCTTGATATTTAGCTATCCAAGAATATAAAAACATAATGCAATGAATCTAATATGGTAAATTAATATTTATTATAAAATTTCATTTATATGATCATTTTATATACTTTTTTTTGGGGCCATAGCTCAGCTGGTAGAGCACCTGCATGGCATGCAGGGGGTCAGGGGTTCAAATCCCCTTGGCTCCATAAATTTTAGAATTGATAGCAGAAGATTACGGCGATTCTCATAAATCTGATGATTAGAGTGATATATGTTTATAGTTGACTATATAGCTAAATTACGCAATTGAATTTTTACTGAACATGATTAATTCCGAGCTTTGGAGCTTTTTAAAAATAGAAAAAAAATTTATTTATCTATTGCTTATCAATAACTTTTTATTTATAAGTTTTATTTTTATTTATTTGAAATTTAACAAAAATAGTCAACCAAATGTCAGGCTTAATGATTTATCCTTTCAAAGTAATCAAACAAATATTCGCCTAGGTAAGGAAGCTTTGTTTTCTTTAGATGAAGAATATTGTACTGAGGGGAAATGGAATGTGGCAATAGGTCCAGATACGCAGCACACTCTATGCAATGCAGAACAAAATACTGCAATTGGAAGATCTGCACAATACGTATTAACGAAAGGAGCAGGAAATATAGCAATAGGAGCTGCATCACAAAGAAATCTTAAAGAAGGTTCTTATAATATAGGGTTAGGGACTGATACGATGTACAATTCTGAGACTGGTTATAATAATATTGCTGTTGGATATGATTCTTTACACGACAATATCAATGGAAGTGACAATGTATCAATTGGGTATATGAGTGGTTATGACGACGTAAAAAGTAAAATAAATGCTAGATTTGCCAATAGAAATGTATGGATTGGTAACTTTACAGGAAAATCTATAGTAGAAAATATTAATGATTCAATAGCTATTGGTTATAGAGCGAAAAATGATAAATCTAATCAAGTTGTAATAGGCAACGAAAATATCAAAGAGACTAATTTATATGGCGTAGTATCCGTAGAAAGATTGATTTTTAGAGATCAAAGCAATTTAGATTTGTTAAATGAAATTAAAGAAATAAGAGAAAAAATAAATAAATTAGAACAAAGATAAAATTATTTTCAATAGAAAATTTTAGCTTAACTATGCATATAATTTTAATTGTTTTAGAAAACTCTTACCCTTTTTTGTCTAAATAAAATGGTCTTGTAAATATATTTTTTGTTGCAAAAATGCAATATCCAAAAATGGTTGATAAAACTAGAAAATATAAACAAATTTTAAATTAAAATTTTATATCCAAAATTAATTTGCAACAGCCAATAAAGATGACTTAGCAGCAAATAAAAATAAAATACATACTTAAATTCTATTTTATAAAACTAAACTGAATTTTATTTTAATTTAATTAAACCTATAGAAGCTGTATCTTCTAAAAACATATACAAGTTATTATTTTTATATTTTAAATCTCTTATTCTTTCGGAAATTTCTAACCTATTAAAATTTATTAATTCTCTTTTTTTATTTAATTCAAAGAAATAAAGAGACTTTGCTTTCAAAGAACTTACAACGTAATTATTTTTTCCAATTTTAGTTATTTCTGAAATAGCAATTGATGGGGTGAAATATTTAATTGGTTCTATAAATCCATTATCTTTATGAGATTTAAGTAGTGGATATTTTTCGTATTTTTTTTCATTTAACTTAATCCTACCTTTATAATGCTCACCATAGGATGCAATTGGCCATCCAAAATTTTGGATTTTTTCATTTTCTAATTCTATTAAATTAATTTCATCACCACCCATTGGACCATGTTCTGTAGCAAGTAAAAAATTATTTTCTTTGTCTAAATAAAGTCCTTGAGGATTCCTATGACCCATAGAAATAACTTCATATTCACCATTTTGAATGTTGATTTTGAGAATTTTACCATTAACACTTTTCTCGTTCTGTGCTAGGTTTCGTACTCTATATTCTCCTGTAGAAAACAAAATATGGTTTTCATCGAGTCTAATAATTCTTCCTCCCGATTGAGCTGGTTGAGCGGGTTCACCATCTACACCAGTGGAATGAATGCATTTTGAATATGTAAATTCTTCTTTAACTTCAATTACCTCTGGTTCCTCTGACTTTGCTTCTACTAACTCTTCTTTAACTAATTCATCTGAAGGAAATAATTTTTTAAACTTAACATCCTCATAATTTAAATCTGCATATATTATGCTTGTATTCCAACAATTATATTCAATTTCTTCTGTAAAAGAAACGTATATTTTATCATTAAAAATTAATAAATCTTTAATAGAATATCTATTGTCCTTTTTAAATTGTTTACTAGAAATAAATTCATCAATATTATTTCTAACTTGTTTGAAGTTATTATTATCAATGGATTCTTTATTAAATGCGAGAACTCCTCTAGAAGATAAAACAAATAAATTATCATTATGGAAATCTATATATCCACTTCCAGGATATTTTTGGTATATCCCGGCAAAGAAACCAGTAGTTAACCCAAATTTTTTCAATATTTTATTATTTGATAATATAGATTTAGTTTCTTTGACCTCTATATCAGAACCTTTTCTTTTTATTTCTAATTCCAAATCGTCCAAATAAGGATTAACAAGACTCTCAAGCACTTTAAGAGAATTTAAATTATTTAATTGATCATCTAATTGAGTTTTCTGTTCATTTAATAATTTATTTTGCTCTTTAATAACTCTATATGGGAAAAAATATTTTTTTATTATTAGTTTATTTTTTCTTCCTATCAAGGAGTCAAGATTTAAAAATTCATAACTAAATTTATAATTGAAAAGATAAAAACTTACTCCAAATAATGCCAACAAAAAAAATAAATAAAATTTAAGTTTGATATTTTTATTCATTTGATTTCAAGTAATCCAAATATATCGATTTTTATTTGTAATCTTAAATTAAATTTATAGAAGAGGAGATACTATAGCAACCAATGTTTAGAGAAATTTAAGAATTCTGTTAATAGTAAAACCTTGTAAAAAAATAATATCTTATCCTTATTTAATTAAAACATAAATAACTGCTAAAGATTAACATTGAAAGCTAATTTTTTTAAAATTCCCAAATTAATTTATCAAGATTATCTTATATTTATCAAAGACCCTTTAAGATTAATTGATTATGAATTTTTGAACTTATAAAGTCAAATTGGCATAACAAAAAAAATTTTGGCAGAAAAATTAAACCTAAATTGAATGACAAATTTAATGCATATGTTTCATCAACATTCTTAAAAACTTGACACTTTCCCACTATAAGCAAATCCATAATCAGGTAGAGTCTAAATTAGGCTTCACGAAAAATACTAAATTTGTTTATTGTGCAATTTATAACGGTTTTTACTTTAATACAACAAAAGAATTTAATTTATTGTTTGTTAAGTAAGTAATAAGATTTTCTTTGCTTTGTGAAAGCTCTATTGAAAATATCCTTTCTAAGGTAGTTGGATCATCATTTTCACCATTCTGACCATAATTCATTCCCAAAAATGGTCTAGCTCCATTCAAGCTTATTTCAAAAGTATTGCTATCTTGCTTATGATTTTCTTTAGACAACGCAAAAGAACGTAATTGATATTCAAGTTTTTTACTGTATTCAAATCTAAAATGATCAATATTTAAATCATTATTTAAATGATTAAAATTTATTTTATCTCTACAACTTAAATTATATTTTTTTGAGAATAGAAATCTTAGCTGATGAGAAATTTCCTTTTGCAATACATTAAAACCATGATTATTTGCAAGAGCGGTTAATGAAAACTCGGTATAGTTATCAAGGTGTAAAGGAAAGACATGATCCATAAAAAGAAAACTTGCATCTGCGTTAGGAACAGTAATTCCTAAGATTGAATCTTCTTTCATATTTTCATTACATAGATTAAATAAATTATTTGGATCAAAATGATGTTCTAGGGAGTGATTTGAAATAATCAAATCTGATTTTGAAATTATTTGTGAAATTCTATCCTTATCATCCTGACTTTCTAATTGACAATTAATTACATTAATACCTCTCAAATTTGCTCTTTCAGCAGTGATTGGACAAGGCTCTAAAAGATAACATTCGAAACCATTATCTATATATGGCTGCAAGAAAGATCCATCTCCTCCTCCAAGATCAAAAATAATGGAATCTTTCTTTAGATAAGGGCGGAACAGAAGAAAAGATTTAAACAGATCATATTGTCCATGAATAAAACAATGATTCCAATTATTGATAAATGCTTTATTTTTAATCCCAATAGCTGATTGAATTTTATCTAATGTAGAAAGCCACATTTTAAGTGGAGAGTTCTTATTAAATATCATATTGCTTTTCCCATAAGCATCTTTCCATGATGGTAAAAAAGACGTTGAAAAGGACTTTAAATTTGATAGATATGATTTTTTATTTATTATATTTTCACTTGTGCACCAATGATTGAGGTAATAATCATTAAAGAATTTATTATTTGGTACCTTTGAAAAAAAATAGTGATTAACTTTTGGGATATATGAGTATATTAAGTTTCCATTTGAAACCAATGGGAAAACATCTTCTTCTCCTAGGTTCTTAAAAGGATTTACCCTAGGTTCACATTCAAACTCTCTTTCACCAATAAAATTATCTACAAGATTTCTACTTGATTCAGAAGGTTTAATGGAAAGCATTAAAAAAAATTTTTCAATTAATCAAATTTACTATGTCCTCAACGAAATTTTTACTATTTAGTAATTTAATTTAGTAGAAGAAAATTTTTAAAATCTTATAATTCTCCAAATAATTTCTTTTTAATTCCTTGAGTTTGTCCTTAAACTTTGTAAAACTTTTTGATATTTTTTATTATAACTTCTTATTTAAAGAATTTATTAATCTAAGTTCATACTAAATTAATTGAATTTCACAATAAAAGGTGATCTCCTAAATCCAAATCTAAGCCAATATCTTTCTGAACCAGTTTTACCATCTCCTCTTCTGTGAAAACCACTTGTATCAGCAATTATTATAGTCCCAGCTTTTGCTCTTAAATTGATTGATTTTTTTTCGTAGAAAAATTTTTTATTTATATTAGCTCTTCTAGATTGATTAGAAATAGCGTTAATATTGTAATCTCCTTTTTTATATTTAAAACTCCAAATCCACTCATCAAATAATCTTTTAAAAGTTATTAAATGTGATTTTGGCAGGTATTTCATGGGAAAATTTTCATCATTAATATCTTCTAAGGGAATCCAAGCTTTATAATGCGAGGCAAAAGTATCTACATGCCACTGCCTAAAAATATCATGATCTTGCGATACGCCAAATTTAGTTTTTTCAATTGACATATTTAGACTTTTTATATCAAGCTTTAATCCTTCTATACTTTGAAAAAGCTCAACTATACCAACATTTTTCAAAACATCAAAAAGCTTTGATTGTCTTTTCAATAATTCTCTATTATCACAAATTAATTCATTTGTTTGTCCTCTTTTAATTACTCTGGAAAATTTCATTTCCTCATCGCATATCTCTTTAATAATTTTTAATTGAGAATTACTTAAAAATGGTTTAATAAGATAACCACTAGACTCTAATTTTTTTACAAATGGGATTTCTCTTTTTCTAGAAGAAGACATTTTCCTAGAAATATTTATTAAAAAAGAAGAAAATAAAAGTCTAATAATTTGCAATCCCAAAAAGTTAATCAGAAAGCCAGGCACAATTTTTGATGATCCAAAAATCCTCCTAATCATTTAACTCTCCCCAATTTTCCATAATATTGTTTAACATTTGATCTTGATTCCAATGAGTCCCAAATAACTTAACAGAAATCTTATAAACGACCTTTATAAAGATACCTAAGATCGGCATTTTTTTTAAATTATCGATTAATATAAAATACCTATCAAGATTTTCTGAATATTTGAGACTTTTTAAAAGCTTTTTTGAATGAAGATTATCAATAATCATATTTTCTCTATTTGTTTTGTATGAATCAATGTTTTTCTTTGCTATTACTTCAGTAATACCTGAAGAAAAAATTCCTGGATCAAATATCTTATTAGCGGGTCTTCCATATCTTGAACTTCTAAGTTCTCTAGAATCCAAAATCTCAAATCCAGTTTGTGATAGTAGGCTTTTTAAAACTTCCTGAGAAAAATAAAATAGATGATAGGGCTTAAATGCAAAATCAATTCCTCTTCTAAATACCAAACCAAATGGAGAAGGGACTTGTATATGAATATAGCCACCAATTTTCAAAGCTTTATTACAACTAATTAATGCATCAACTGGGTCTATAAAATGTTCAAGAGTATGCATACAAGTTATCAAATCTACCGAATTATGATCAACTAAATTCTGTGACCATGGTTTTTTAATTGTTCTAACATTAAAAAAAGAGGAGGCTCTTTTAGCATTAGCTGATGATAATTCAACTCCAATAAGTTTATTACTTTTATCAAATTGTCCCAACCACCAGCCTGTATCACTCCCTATATCCAAGATAGTTGAGTTTTTTAGTAACCCAATATTTTTCTCTATAAAAGGCATGAAGATTAATCTTTTATATTTATTTTTTTTTTCAAGCGTATTTTTAAAATTTGGATAACTGTTTAAAGATTTATTTGAATCATTTGACCTATAAAATGTATTTAAATTATCAATAGAAGGTTGGGGATTACTAAACATTAATCCACATTTTTTTTTTTTTGTT
>QBZO01000031.1 GCA_003282225.1 Prochlorococcus sp. AG-335-I21 | reverse complement strand
ATTATTACCTATGCAAAAAGGCAGATATCAATCTCATCCATTAAATTGGGAAAAAGAATTTGAGTTATGTAGTATTCATGGTTTTAATTCTATTGAATGGATAGTAGATAAAAACTCTTATAATTCAAACCCTTTTTTTACTGAACTAGGTAGAACTGAAATTTTTAAACAAATTAATAAATACAATATAAAAGTTGATTCAATTTGTTGCGATATCTTAATGGAGGAGTATCGTAATTTTTATTTAGATTTTGAAAAATGGGCTGATTTATTAATTAATTTAATTGAAATTTCATCCCTAATGAAAGTTAAAGTTTTTGTAATACCACTTATAGAAAAAATGTCTTTAAGAAATAAAATACTTTATAAATTAGTTGTTAATAAGCTAAATGAACTTACTGGATATTTTGAAGAAAAACAAATAAAGATAGCATTGGAAATTGATTTACCACCAATTGAAGCAAAAGAATTGTTAAATAAACTTAATTCTGAAGTAATTGGTATTAATTACGATACAGGAAATAGTGCAAGTCTAGGCTTTGATGTTAAAGAGGAGTTTCTAAATTATGGAGAAAGAATATTTGATATTCATATTAAGGATAGAAACCTTAATGGAGGACCCTGCTTATTAGGTACTGGAAATGCTAATCTTGTAGAAGTTGTGAAACTTATAAAAGATTTCAAATTTGGAGGTCCAATTATTATGCAAGCATTCAGAGATATTGATGGATTAAAAATTACAGTTCTTCAAAAAGAATGGTTTAAAAATATTTTTGAAGAAAATTTTAAAATTTAATGAAAATTGATTGCCTTATTCCTGCGAGGGCAGGATCAAAAGGAATTCTAAAAAAAAATATTTTTCCACTTAAAAAGATCCCACTAATAGCGTATTCAATTTGTGTAGCTAGGCAATCAAAATTCATTAGGAACGTTTATGTTTCAACTGATTCAAAAGAAATAGCAGAAATTGCTAGAGATTTTGGAGCACTCACCCCTTTTTTAAGACCCAACTATCTTTCTACAGATAAATCTACTGATAGAGAAGTTTTTATACACTTTCTTGAGTCACAAAAAATAATTGATTTAGAAAAATCTGACTACTTGGTGCATTTAAGGCCTACGACACCTGGAAGAAAAGTTGAAATTATTGATAAAGCTATAAATGACTTTTATAAAGATAAAAATTGCTCATCACTTAGATCAGCTCACCTAACAAAAAATTGTCCTTTTAAATGGTTTAAGATTGAAGAAAATTACTTTCAACCTATTTTTAAGGAAGATTCAGGTTTAGAAGTTCATAATATGCCTAGGCAAATGTTTCCTGATGTATATATTCCTAATGGATATGTGGATATAGTTAAACCAAATATCTTTATAAATGATGGGGTTTTTCATGGGAAAAAAATTAAAGTTTTCAAAACTGATAGAACTATTGATATTGATCAATTATCTGATCTTGAGAGAGCTGAAGATGATAAAATGATCATTGAACTTTCTAAATTTATTAAGAACAATTATGGACTATCTTTCAATAGTCTATGACAGAGAATTAAAACCTAAAACAAGTTATCCTTCTCTTTTGGCAAGAGAAGTATTTAGAAGGTTTAATTTAAAAAAAGGTAGTGCCTTTTTAGAAATTGGATGTGGAAACGGTGATCTACTTAATGAATTTATGTTATTAGGTTTAAATGTCTCGGGAACTGATTTGTTGTCATCTGCAGGAATGGATTACCCAGAATTAAAAATTGTGCAAAATGATATTGAAAGAGAGCCACTTCCTTTTGAAAGTAATTCTCAAGATGTAATTTTTAGTAAATCTGTGGTGGAACATATTTATAATCCAGAATGTTTATTTAATGAAGCATTCAGAGTCTTAAAACCTGGAGGGATTTTAATTACTCTTACTCCTGATTGGGAGTTGCAGACAAAGAAATTTTTTGACGACTGGACCCATAAAACCCCTTTTACAATAGTCACGATGGAAAGGCTTTATTCAGTAGCAGGATTTGCCTCTTTAAAAATTGAATACTTTAAACAGTTACCCACGCTTTGGAATAATAAATTTTTATTAAAAATTTCAAATATACTTGCTTTATTTATAAGAGAACGAGAAAAAACAAAACTCAGGTGGATACGTGAAAGGCAAATTTTAGGTTGTGGCTTTAAAAAATGAAAGTTCTTTTTTTGGGCTTAGGTGGGGTTGGCCAAAGACACCTAAGAAATTTTCACGAGTTAACTGATGGCAAACATCAATACTTGACTGTTTCAAATAGAATTTCAAAATATGAAATTTCAAATGCCTTAGAATTAAATGAAGCAGTGGATATATTTAAAAAATATTCGATAAAAGTTTTCCCCAATATAGACCAAGCATTACTTTTAAAACCAAAATTATCTATCATTTCAACTCCTAGTTCACTGCATTTTGAACAAACTAAATTGGCTTTAAAAAATGGATCAAATGTTTATCTTGAGAAACCCGCAACTCTTACAAAAAAAGAATGTCAAGAGCTAAGATTAATTTCGAAAAAAAAGAATTTAAAAATTTCAGTATCTTTTCAATTGAGATTTATGCCTTGGCTACAGAAAGTTAAGGAAATTCTTAATTCAAATAAATATGGTAGACCTTTGTTTGTTTCTGCTCTTGTTTCCGAGTATATGCCTGATTGGCATAAGTATGAAGATTATAAAAATTCATATGCTTCAAGGAAGGAACTCGGAGGGGGAGTTGTGTTTACTCAAATACATGAATTAGATTATTTGATTTACCTTTTTGGCACATTGAAATTTCATAGTGCTATTGGCGGAAAATTTAGCGATCTTAATATCAATGTTGAAGATACAGCCTTCTCATTATTGTATACAGAATATATGGGAAAAATAATTCCAATAAAGCTTAGTCAGGATTATCTAGGCCAGCCAAAGAGCAGAGAGTTACTTATTCAATTTGAATCAGTAAGGTTAATATGTGACTTTGTAAAAGGTAATTTAAGAATAGAATCATCAGATAAAGTCCTTGAATTTGAAGAATATAAAAGCTTTGAAAGGAATGATGCTTTTAAAGCCCAACTAAAGAATTTTATAGATTTAATGGATTGCAAACCAAACGATAACGCTCCTGTCTCTTTATCTGAAGCACTGTTAGGGATAGAAATTGCAGAAAAGATAAAGAAAGATATTCTACTTTCATTAGGAGATACTTAAAAAAGAATAACGATGATTAAAAAAAATAATAAATTTGATCTTTCCGCTAATAATGCATTAATAACAGGAGCAGCGGGTCTATTAGGATTAGAACATGCAAAAGCATTGTTAGAAGTTGACTGCTCTGTAGTTTTAACTGACGTAAATTATGAAAATTTGCAATTAACTTACTTAAAGTTAAAGGAAAAATATAACCCCAAAAAAATTAAGATGATGTTAATGGACGTTACTTCTGAGATTTCGGTAACTTCTGTATTAGATTCTTTAAATCAAGAAAAAATATTTATAGATATCTTAGTTAATAATGCTGCAGTCGATCCAAAAGTAAATGAAAACATGAATATTTTAAGTCCTTCTCGATTGGAAAACTTTGATATAGAGCAATGGAATAATCAAATCGCAGTAGGTCTGACAGGAGCTTTAAATTGCATAAAAGTTTTTGGTTATGAGATGTCAAAATCAAAGAGTGATTGTGTAATTCTTAATATCGCATCGGATCTTTCCGTTATTGCTCCTGATCAAAGGATTTATAAAATAGATGGTATTGATAAAGATAAACAACAAGTAAAGCCAGTTACCTATTCAGTAATAAAGTCAGGCTTAATTGGTTTAACTAAATATGTAGCGACATATTGGGCTAAAAATGGAGTAAGGTGTAATGCCTTATCACCTGGAGGGGTTTTTAATAATCAATCTGAAACTTTTGTTTCAAGGTTAAGAAATCTTATTCCAATGGATAGAATGGCTAAAAAAGATGAATATCATGGTGCTATTCAGTTTTTGTGTTCAGAGGCTTCATCTTATATGAATGGTCAAAACATCATAATTGATGGAGGAAGAAGCATTTGGTAGGATAAAAATCTTGCTTTTTATATTTAACGAATATTAATGAAATCTTTTCCCAAAAGAAAGGGAATAATCTTAGCAGCTGGTTTAGGTACTCGACTTTTTCCCTTAAGCTTAGGTGTTAGCAAGCAGCTGATGCCGATTTATAATAAGCCTATGATTTATTATCCCTTAACATTATTAATGTTTGCTGGTATAAGAGAATTTTTGATAATTACAAACTCATATGATTTAAATGCTTTTCAAAGATTACTTGGTAATGGGCATTCATTTGGCATATCAATAGAATACAAAGTACAAGAATCGCCAGATGGCTTGGCACAGGCTTTTTTGATTGGAGCAGATTTCATAGGAAACTCAGATGTTGTTCTTGCTCTAGGAGATAATCTTTTTCATGGTCAAGCATTAATACCTGTGTTAAAGAGTGCTAGTAGTAGAGATCAGGGAGCTACTATTTTTGCTTGTCCTGTAAAAGATCCTGAGAGATATGGAGTAGTATATTTTGATAAAAGCGGGTTGGCTATAAATATTGAAGAAAAACCAAAAAATCCTAAAAGTAATTTTGCTGTAACAGGTCTTTATTTCTATGATAATACTGTTTTAGAAAAGGTTTGTACACTTAAAAAGTCTAAAAGAGGTGAATTAGAAATTACAGATTTGAATAAAATTTATTTAAAGAACCAAACACTCAATGTGGAAACTATGGGAAGGGGCACAGCTTGGCTAGATACAGGAACTTTTGAATCAATGCATGAAGCCAGTTCTTATATAAGAACATTAGAAAATAGGCAAGGTCTTTTAATAGGATCTCCCGATGAGGTGGCATGGCGATTGAATTTGATAAATGATGAACAATTAAAAAAAAATGCAAGAAAGTTAATTAAAAGCGATTATGGTAAATATCTTTATAAATTGCTCAAAAATTAACCTTGTATAGTCTCATTATTTTATTATTATTCACTAAATTTAATTTATGTCAGCCAAAACTATCTTAATAACTGGTGGCTTGGGATTTATAGGCAGTGCCTTAATAAGAAGAATGCTATCAACAACCGATCATATTATTGTTAATGTTGATTTCCAAGGGTATTCAAGTGACTTTCGTAATATTGATAAACTTATAGCTTTAAATAAAGCTTATTCAGAAAGATATCTTTTCTTCAATGTTGATTTATCCGAAAAGTTTAAATTAGAAAAAGTTTTTTTAAAGGTTAAACCAGATTTAGTTTTTCACCTAGCAGCAGAATCTCATGTTGATAGATCAATAGATGATCCTTTACCTTTCATAAAAAGTAATGTAATAGGTACATTTAATTTATTGGAAGTAACTCGTTCTTTTTATAAAAAATTAAATATTGATAAAAAAAAATAGTTTTAGACTTATACATATAAGCACTGATGAAGTATTTGGAAGTTTAGGGGAAAATGAATTTTTTAATGAAGACTCACCCTATAATCCTCGAAGCCCATATTCAGCTTCTAAAGCGGCAAGTGATCATTTTATGAAAGCATGGACGAACACCTTTGAACTTCCAACTATTATTTGCAACTGCAGTAACAACTTTGGGCCTTGGCAGTTTCCAGAGAAATTAATACCTAATATTATTTTAAAAGCTATGAAAAATGAAAAAATTCCAATCTATGGAAATGGACTAAATATTCGAGATTGGCTTTTTATAGAAGATCATATAAATGCATTAGTTCTGATTGCCTCTAAAGGAAAAATTGGAGAAAGTTATTGTATAGGTGGAAATAATGAAAGAACAAATATTGAAATTACCCAATATATTTGTTCAGTATTGGACATTTTAAAACCCAAAGTTAGTAAATATTCAGAATTAATACATTTTGTTCAAGATAGACCTGGACATGATAAAAGATATGCTGTTAGTTATAAAAACATTAAAACAAAGTTAGGATGGGAACCAAAATATAAATTTGAAGATGCAATCTTTGAAACAATAGAATGGTATTTGAAGAATATTTCTTGGTGCGAAAAAATACTTAAAAAGTCAGGATATAGTGGCCAGAGGTTAGGAAATTCTATTTAAAAATGTTTTCACTATAAAAATAATTTTTTTGATAATTTTTTCGTAAAAATTAGGTATCAATACTAATAGTTCTTTATTATCTTTATTATATCTGCAACTTAATTTTATCCTTGTCTTAACATCTTTATTGCAAACTAAATTAAGTTTCTGATTTGAGAGTGATAAGCTTGAACTAATTCTTTCAACATAGTATTTTTTAAGAAGATTTATAAGAGCTATGCTTTTAGAATCATTTTCATTAAAGTCTGTATCGTTATGGACGGTAAGCTTTTCTGGAGAATTGATTTTATGACCACTAAAATGGAAGAAACTGATTCTTCTTTTTTTTAAATAAAAAAAATTACCTTTTTGTTCAATTTTTCTCTCTTTTAAATTCCAATAACCAATATTTAAACTAGGATCTTTAGAAACTAAAATTGATTCACTAAAGATTTGCGAAGCTAGACCTAACCATCTTTGATCACAATATAATCCAATTTCAGGAACCATAAATCCTTTGTTTGAAACTATAGAGATTAACCAATTTAGAATATTTTTATAATTTCTTTCTTCTCTATTAAAAATTAAAAAACCTGAATTTATCCATCCACTTCTCAAGCACAATAATTGTGATTTTGTGTAAGTAGGTTCTACATAGTGTGGGGTAACTAATAATGATTTGTCTTTTAAAAGTTCTAATGTTTTTTTTATATTAGATAAAAAGAATGTATCTGCATCAATGTAGGTACATAAGTTAGAATCGTTTTTAGAACTTAAAATGTGACCTGTGCCTATATATTTAGCAAGGCTGCACAACTCCATGCTATCGAAATAAGAAGTGGCTTTTGTAAATATGCTTTTGTAACTTTTTGATAGTTGATCAACTCCAAAGAAAATAATTTCTAATGATCTTGAGAAATTGTGATTATTTAAATAACTGATTGCTTCTAAGCTTGCGTCTATAACAAATATAAAATTTCTTGAAGTATGGTTATTTTCAGTAAAAGATTTCATAGCTACTATCGCTAAGTCCAAATAACTATAGGTACAAACCGTAAACACATTTGTATAATTTTTATAAATCATTAGTAGTTTTTCCTTTTAGTCTTTCTATAAGATCTATTAAATTTTTACTTTAGATTCCGCATAAATCCATTTCATAGTACACCCACGATCTTCAGCTAAACAAATAAACTTTTCTTCCAAACTAAACCCTTTTAATTGAGGTATTTTATATTGATAAGCTTTTTCTATATCGTCTACACTACTAATTATTGTTACTTCATGGGTACTTGAAAAAGCCTTTAGAAGATTCTTAGTAGTAGAGGTTTGATAAAGATCATGACTTTCTATTAAAAAATCATGATTCAAAAATTGTTTTGCCAATTTTTTATCAACTAAAACATTCTCATAACCTTCACAGTCCATAAATATAAGTGCCTTTAAACCTAATGGTAAATTAATTAGCTTTTGTCGATCGCAAAAACCCCCAATATCAATTAAGACATTATTTTTTTTAGACATTTTTTGGCAAAGATATCTAGACCTTTTATCAATATCAAAGGCAAAAATTCTTGTATTTTTTAGTAATCGAGCAAATCCAACTGCATAATAACCTTCAGCACATCCAATATTTACAACTGATGTATATTTTTTTTTCTTAGATTTATTTATTACCTTAGTTAACTCTTTTTCGTAACAACCTAGTAGTTTGGGTATAAATGTTGAGCATCTTGATTCAGGTTCACAAAAATACATTCCCGAAAATGGACCATTAAGACAAACTAAATCATCTTTAATTTTTTGAATCATCTCCTTACTCGAATCTGAAAGTTTCTTTTCTCTATAAAAATCTGATCTAAAGTCATACATATTATTGTAAATAATAGCGAAAGGTTTAAAAAATACTTTAGAAAAAATCCATATGGGATTAACTAGGGATAATCTCTGAATTAAAATGACTAACAAATTTTTATTCATGAAAAATAATGAAGAATTTAAATTAACCTAAAAAGATTCATTCTTATTGTATTAATTTTAAACTTTAAACCTAAAAATTAATTTAAAAATAATTAATCAAAAAATATATTCTATGTCTCTGATGATATTATAGTTAAAAGAAATTTGATAGACTTCCTAAAGGAGATTATTTATTCTATCCCTGAAATTTAATTTATTTTCTGATTTATAAAATCGTTGTAATTGAATGCATAATGAATATTTTTGAAAAAACGAAAATTAATCTATATTTAAAAAATTCATTTAGGCATAATTTTGATCAAGAAAGTTTTTCGGAATTTAAAAATTTATATAAAAAGAAAATAAAAAACTCTTCAGTTTCTATTAAACAGAAATCATTAAATAAATTAAAAAATTGGCATTATCTTGATGATAAATTAATCCATGAAACTGGAAGATTCTTTAGCATACGTGGTTTAAATGTTGAAATAAATGAAAAAAATTGGGAACAACCAATTATTTATCAAACTGAAAGAGGAGTTCTTGGTTTAATTGGAAAAATTAAAGAAAATAGAATAGATTTTTTAGTTCAATTTAAGGTTGAACCTGGAAACTTAAATTTTATTCAAATTTCTCCCACTATTCAAGCCACTAAAAGTAACTTAGATAAAGTTCATAAAGGTAAAAAAGTTTTGTACCAAGAATTAATTCAAAATAATATAGAAAACGAGATTGTATTATTGGACAGTGAATTAAGTGAGCAGAATAGTAAATTTTATAAAAAGAAAAATAGAAATATTATAAAAATTCTGGATAAAAAATTAATTCAAGAAGAAGAAAATTTTATATGGTTAAGTCTTGGGCAGATAAAACAATTATGTCTTGAAGATAATATGGTAAACATGGATTTAAGATCAATATTATCTGGTGTTTCATTTCAAGAAAATGAAGAAAA
>QBZO01000030.1 GCA_003282225.1 Prochlorococcus sp. AG-335-I21 | reverse complement strand
TCTATAATTTTATGCAAACATGTCCCAGCAATAGTTCCTTTAGGAAAATCGCTTAAGGGATTGGCGAGAGTTAAGTATTTGGGATAATTTTTTGATTTATCTAAATTAGTCTCTTTGAGATTATTAAGAATTGAGATATTATCTTCATAATCCTTGTATTGATTAGAAGCAGAGTCTGATTTTTTTTCTTTACTGATCCATGAGGAATAACTCGAGAAAGAAATAACTTCCTCAGATAGAATTTTTTTAGGTTTTTTTGTATTAACTTTATTTATTTTCCAAAGATTATTATTTAAACCATCAATATTAAATTTATTAGAAATTTCTCTAATATTTTTTGCCTCTATTTTATTTTCAATTTTAGATTTATTAACATTAATATTTTCTAGGTTTGGGAACAAATCATTATTAATAATATTATTTGTATTATTAATATCATTAAAAATAATAAGCTTATATTTACTCCTGGTAAGAGCTACATAAATCAATCTTTCACTTTCTTTAAATAAATCTCTTTCTTCTATTAATCTAAATTCTTGTACCTTGCTGTAATTATTAGAAATATTGATATATGTAGACCTATCCAAATTTGATTTCCAGATTGGTCCTTTTGTTTTATTTGATTTATTAGAGATAATTGATAAGTAGGGACATAAAACTATTTCATATTCAAGTCCCTTACTATTATGTATTGTCGAAAGATTAATTCCATTTTGAAGATTATAATTTTTCGTAATATAATCTTCTCCATTACAACTCCTTAAAGAAGCATCTAATTGGTTTTGATACCACTTAAATACTTTGTTTAAATTAAAGTCATTATTAATTAATTCTATTTCAATTATCTCTGACAATTGAAATAGATTCGAGTATAGATCTGCATCACAAATAATTGAGGATGACTTGTAATTAATAATGAGTTCATTAACAAGGGTTAAAAACCCTTTCTCTCTTAATTCCAAAGACCATGAGATACATTGATTAGTTAAAATTTCAAATTTTTTACTATGTTGATGATCAATTAATTCTGCTAAATCTATTTCTATAAATTTAGAAGAAGCCAACAAACTTATATTCCTATAAAGCCTTGGATATAATATAGAATCTATAAAAAATACTAATAATTCACTGGCTTCAGTATCAAAAATATTTTTTTTATTTTTAATCTGGCATGGTATATTTAGCTGTATTAATTTATTTTTTAATTCCAAACATTGAGAATTGTACAAGGTAAGAATTGAAATTTCATTAATATCAATTTCTTTATTATCTAAAATAAAACTGACTATATATTTAGTGATAAGATCTTCAACATCAACTTCTTTGCTTGAAAATTCAAGAATTTCAAATACCTTCTTAAAAGCAAATTTATAATTTAAACTTTTATTAATTCTAGAGTTTAAATTCTTATATTCTAGTTTTGATTCTTTAAGTCCATTTTTATATAGTTTATTAATAACATCAAGTAATTTATCTGAAGATCTAAAGTTATTAGTAAGACTAAAAACTTCAAATGCTTCAGATTTAGCCTCTAAATAAGTTTCAATATCTCCACCTCTAAATTTATAAATCGCCTGCTTTGGATCACCAACGCAAAGTAAAAAGTGATTTTTTGTAAAAAAGAATTTTTTTATTATGCTCCACTGAATATTATCTGTATCTTGAAACTCATCTACTAAAACACATTTAAATCTATTTTGAATATCTGAAAGACTTTTATCATTGGTAAGATCTGATAATAAATATTTATTCTCAACAGTCTTTATAAGATCATTAAAATTAAAAATAGATAAACTTTTTTTTAAGGTATTAAGTTTTATATAAGCTAATTGGGTAAATATTCTTACAAATTCAGTAAAAAAACCTTCCTTTATTTTATAAATTTTATCTTGGAGTAATTTAAATCTACTAAGATCTAAACTTAGATCAAATTTATTAATTTCTTTATCTATATTTTTGTTGTAGAAATATTTAAATAGAAGATCTTCATTTGAAATATCATATAAAAGTTGACTTATATCCTCTGAAATAAGCCTATCATTAATCTCTTCGATCCATTTAATTATTTGGATAAACTTATTGTTTCTTGGTTTGGAAGCATATACCTGACTTTTTCCTCCATTTCCCTTTATTAATTTACCTAATAAAATAAGTTGTAGATATAATTCTTCGCCATTATTATTCCATTCAAGACAAAACTCTTTCCAATTTATATGTAAAAATTCTTTTAAATAATTTGATATATCAATATTCTTATATTTATTGATTATTTCAAATTTACAAATATTTTCTTGATCAATATTTTTTAAAATATCAACAAAAAATGATTTATTAATTTTACTCCCATATTTAGAACTTATTTTTTTTTGATTAATTGCAGAAATTATTTCTGGATCAAGATTTAGAAATTTATCAATCCATAAATCATCGATTATATCTTGGTATAAATTATCTATATTGTTTTCAATATATGGATCCTGTGTGCAACCAATATCTATACTAAATTCCTCTAAAATATTTTTACAGAAAGCGTGGAACGTAGTTACTTTTAGTTTATATATAGTATTAATAAAATTATCAATATCTAATATTATTTTTTTCGGATTCGTTTCCTCCTTTTGATAGTATTTATACCACTCTAAAAGAGTATTATCTAACTCAGTTCCTTGGGGATTCTGTAAAAATAATTTGAGTTTACAAAATCTTGAAAGGATTTTATCTCTTAATTCTGAGCATGTATTTTTTGTGAAACTTAATAAAAGTATTTCTTCTGGTATTAATTTATTTTCTAATACATTTCTTAAAACTAAGTGAGCCAAAGTAAAGCTTTTTCCTGTACCTGCACTTGCTTCTATTAATTTGAAATTATTATCTAATTTAATTTTATTTATATCCATATATTCTTTAAGTTAATATTTCACCTTATCGGTATAAAGAAAATAATTTTTGAATTTTTTATTTAGATATTTCTCTTCTAAAATAATCTTAAATTTGATTATGAAAGCAAGACTTATTGTTAAACCTAAATGATAAAAAGATAATTTAGTTAAAAAGAGACCAAAAGAAATAAGTATTAAAGAATAATACATTGGATGTCTAATGAAACGATAAATACCTGAAGTGATTAGATTGCCATTGACTGTAGGTTTTGGGAAAGGGGATAAATTACTACCTAAGTCTTTAATTGCAATTAAAATAACAATTGATGAGATTATGATAAGTAAGAAGCCCAATAAACTGAAAATAAAATTAACTTGCATTATTTCTTTCTTAGGAAGAAATTCCAATTGAATAAAATGAAGAATGATGATTAAGAACTGTAAAATAACGAGGAAAAATTCATAATGAGTCTTAAGAAATCTATTCAACTGAAATTTAAACATTATTTATTTTTTGAATGCTTCAAATAGGGGAGCATATAATCTGAATGATAAATCATCAAATTCATCATTTCCAAAAAAGAAGTCTCCTTCTTTTTTATTTCCAAAACACATTTTAATTACACTATTATCTCTTTCACCTTTAGTAAAACTTTTATTTCCGTTCCATCTATCTGAAAAAGCTTTTTTCTCATTTTTCAGTTGCATTTTTGCTTCTATATATTTATATGTACTTTCTGGAGGAAGAGGTAAACATTTATCAGAGTAATTCTTAAAGATATGTATATATTCTTCTAATATTTTCTTTGATTGGAGTTGCCCCGGCGATTGGAGAATTTCTGTTTTATATTGATTGTCTTTTCTAAAAATTAATTTAGTCTTTGTTATTCTCTTTTCTAAAGAAGAAATAAAGAGTAATTTAATCCAAGCTTCTGATAAACATTTTAAACTAAGTTTAGAATGAAACAATTCAATTACCAAGTTATCAGAAATGAAATATTCTTCTTTATTTGAATTTGATTTAACGTAAACTCTATTAATTTTTTTTTCTCTACTCAAATTTTCAGCTAAACTTCCTAACAGATTTTTTATCTCTCTTTCTTTTATAAAAATACTATTTCTTGGCGCAATAATTCCATTTTCAAGAAATTGTTCCTTTATATTAAAATTCTTTAATTTATCAATAATGTCATAATTATCAATTTCTAATTTCTGAATGACTTTAGTAACTAATTTAAATTTTTGTAAATTACTTACATACTCTTCATCTGGATGATTCATAAATATTCCTTTAGGGGAAATATTTCTTTTATTTAGCCAATATAGCTGTGGAGTTTTAAACCAATAAAGTAATTCAGATAATTTAAAATCTTTAGTATCAAAAAACTTTTCTTCCCAATCTATTTTTTTTATTAAAGAATAATTACTTTTTAAAGAATTATTATTAATAGGATTAACAACTTCTTGTTTCTTATAATCAAAGTATTTAATTATGGACTTTCTTTGCTTTACAGATAAAAAACTCTCAAAATAGTTTATTAGTTCCTTGATAGGGAAGGAAATATCTAAAATTTTATTATCTTTATCATTATTAACCCAAGAAACTATAAGTTGCTTTCTACAAGAAATTAATAACTCTAGGAAAAAATATTTTTCTCTATCAAGAATCGATGGGTCCCCAAGAAGGTATTTTTTATTTAACAAATTTATATTTTCATTACTCGATAATCTTGGATAATAAATACTGTTCATATTAATCAAGAAGATAATCTTACGAGGTATTAGCCTAACCTTCTCAATATCACTTACTAATATCTTATTTATATAGGATTGATTTCTATACTTAAAATTATTTATACATGTAATTAAAATTTCTCTAAAAACATTCAAAACAATCGCTTGATCAGATATTGAAGATATTAAATAATTATCTAGTATTCTATTTATTTCACATATATCTAAATTAAAATTTTCATTATAATTTTTGATGTTATTAAGTATAAATTTAATCCTTTCAACCCAACCTTTATAATTAAAAGATCCTCTTAGTAGATTAATATATTGTTTTAATTGAATTAATATTTTAACCCATTTATTCAAATCCAAGCTTGTATTCTTAGGGCTAAATGATTTAAGATTAGAATCATCTAAGCAAAACTCTTTATCATAAACAAGACCTAAAGTAATTCTATTTATACACCACTCCAAAGTATTTTTTTCATCACCTAACCTTTCGTTAATATCTAATCCCCAATGAAAACCAACTTCATTTAATATTAAAATAATCTCATTTTTCTCAGCAATATCAAAATCAAAAATATTCTGATTAACTTTTTTTGAAAGAAAATATTCTATTTTTTCAAGCGTAATTTTCTCATTTGCTAATTCAATAATATCAAGTAAGAATTTAAATACATTTGAAGATTCTTCATAATTCTCTTCAAGAAATAAATAAGGTAGCTTTTGTCCGTTTATTAATTCATTATTAAAGATATACCTAAGATAAGGTTTTATTAAACTAGTTTGAGGAGATACTATAGCAATATCACTATATTCAACATCATTGCAATTTTCTAATATTTCTATGACTTTATTCCGTACATACTCTAATTGACTTAATTGATTAAAATTCTCCTTGAAAATAATCGACTCATCCTTTTCATGTATTATAAAATCATCTTGATTATTATCAATTAGTCTTTTCTGTATTTGATTAATTAAAGGAATATCCTTCTTACTTATAAAACTAAACGTTGGATCAATATATATTGAATTATTGATTATTTTTATATTTTCAATATTAGAAGTTTCGTCAATTAATTTTTGGTAATTAGCTCCAAATTTGCCAAAAATTTTTTCGATATTTGAACTATTTAAATTAAATTTGCTCTCAATAGAACTAAAATCAACCTCTCCCTCAAGAGAATTTATTCTATTCCACAAATTATCTCCAGCAGAGAGTAAGTATAAATTAACCTTAGTAAATTCTGCTAATTTAGAATAAAAGCTAACATGTAATCTTGATAAATTGTTATCAGAAATAATATATATTTGTCTAGGTATTTTATTTTTTTCATCTTGTAATTTTTTAAAATTATTGATTATGTCAATCATGAATAAACATGGGGGTTTCTCAGGCATTTTTTTCTCAAGTAATTTATATAAAATGGGTTGCCAATATTCATACGAATTTAAATTATTAAAAAGATTTCGTGAACTCAACTCATATCTATGCCAATTAGCTATCATCTCAGGCCTGAAAATAAGATACTCAATAAAATTATTTGCAATCTTTTTTATTAAGTTGTAAATATCCCCATCAATTATCTTTTTATTGTTTAAGTATTTATTAATCCAATTACTAAGCGGTAATGATTCATCATAGCTGTTTAATTCTTCAAATGAATCTATAATTCCCCATTTTATCGAATCAAAATTCCATACTCCCATATCAACTGCCGGGAAAATTTTTGTCAATAATGCCTCGGTATAACTTGATATAGTCTTAAATTCATATAGAGCACTTATTTGATTACTTATTGTTATTTGGTCCCACAACCACTTCCCTAAAAAATAATTAGGAACTGCTACATCTAGTTTTTCTGTTATGAAAGGGGGGCAAATTATTAATTCTTTTGCTAATAGCTCAGTAATAACTTCAATTTTGTTTGATTTATAAATATTAAGCAATTTTCTTTTATTATTTGTTACTCAACTTTAAGAGGGTCATTAATTTCACTATTAGGGCATTCAAATTCTCCCACAGCAACAAATTCTAAGCGGAGCTTTAAAAAGGTAATAAATTTTTTATCTGTAGAGATAACGGCTGCTGGTATATTAGGGATTTTTTTAGATAAATCTAAAAATGCCGAAGATTTCAAAAAAGATGGATTCTTTAAAAGCCAAAAATCTATTTCTTTATTGTTTTCTTTATAGTTTCGGATCCTTTCTTTTAAAATCTCTTCAAGTGGTTCTTCAACTGTTAAAAATTTCTCACTTGCTGCAACGAAAAAATAAGTTGTCATTTTAAATAATTAATTTATTGAAATTAGAGTCTTCATTTCGCGTACAGCTCTTTCTAGACCTACCGCTAAAGCCCTTGAAACAATACTATGTCCAATGTTTAACTCATTCATATTGTTAATTGATGCAATCTTTTTTACATTCTGATAATTAAGTCCATGCCCTGCATTAACGATTAATCCAATATCTACGGCATAATAAGAGGATTCAATAATTTTTTGAAGCTCTACATATTGATCTTGTCCTTTTAAATCAGAATATTTGCCAGTATGTAATTCTATAAAATCAAATCCTATTTCTCCTGAAGAATTAATCTGATCATTTGCAGGATCTATAAATGCGCTTACTTCAATATTGGAACTTTTTAAACTATTAACATAGTCTTTAAGGTATTTCTCATTATTTTTGACATCTAACCCCCCCTCTGTGGTGATTTCCTTTCTTTTCTCTGGTACAAGTGTTACGTAATCTGGAAGTAACTTTTTTGAAATTCTCAACATTTCTTCAGTCGCTGCCATCTCTAGATTGAGTTTCGTTTTAATAGTATCTTTCAAAAGATATATATCTCGATCTTGTATATGCCTTCTATCTTCTCTTAAGTGAACTGTTATAGAATCAGCTCCACCTAATTCTGCTAAAAAAGCAAATTGAACAGGGTCTGGTTCTACAGTCTGCCTAGCCTGTCTGACGTTTGCAATATGGTCTATATTTACTCCTAATGTTGCCATAAATTGATAACTCTTTGATTTAGACAATTTACTAACCGCCTAATTCTAGCTAATAAAAAATTACAATCCTATAATTTATTAATATAAAGTAAATTGAATTTGAAAAATAAGACTATTAATATTTGCCATGAAATTAACCCTTTTTTGGGCCTAATCGCAATGTTCATAACACAAGATATTGTTATGAAAATATTTTTTAAAAAAAAGAAAATAATCAATAATAAGTTTCTAATACCTCATAACAGTTCCGTTATTTTAGCCCCAACCCATAGATCGAGGTGGGATGGATTAATTCTTACTATGGCGATGGGTAGGAGAGTCACCAAAAAGGATTGTAGATTTATGGTCACAAAATCTGAGATGATTGGAATTCAAGGTTGGTTTTTAAAAAGACTTGGTTGTTTTTCAATAAATCAATTATCTCCTTCTCTTGCTGTCTTGCGATATGCTGTTGATTTAATCGTCAAAAAAAGGCAGTTAGTTGTTTTTCCAGAAGGAAAAATCAATAAATATGGAAAAAAAATAGTCCTAAAACAAGGACTATTTAGATTAGCCCGATTAGCTAAAAAAAAAGCAACCTTTATAACTATAATTCCTATCGGTATAGCCTACAGTGAGGTAACTCCAAAGTTTAGAAGTAATGTTTCTCTATGTTTTGGGGAACCTTTGATCATTAGTGACAATATAAACTTTTCTATACATGAATTTAATGAAAAATTGCACCAAAAAATGACAGCCGCTGAAAACGAAGCTTTAAAAATAGTCGGTCGATGAATCCATTATCAGTTAGTATTGAGACTAACAAACACGACATCATGAAAGTCTTAAAGTTAATTTCGATTATTTTAATATCTTTAGGAATATTTTCCCCTGCTAATACTGTTTACGCAGACAGTGATGATCCAAATACTTATAAAGTCCTCTCAAGCACTAATAAAAGGCTTTCAATTAAAAACGTAGAAGCCTTCTTAGGAGAAGGCGATAATCTAATAAAATCTGGTGAGATTGAAAAAGCTAAAGATTCTTTTGACAAAGCAAGAAATTTAGCAAAAAAACTAGCAGGATTTTACGGGGATTTAAATGATTCGTTTAAAGGATTAGATGCCAGGATCCCTAGGGAGGTGTCAGAAAAAGGTAAGAAGTCAATACAAATTTGGGCAGAATCAAATGGAAGATTAGCCGCAGTATATAAAAGTAAAAATCAACCCGAAGTAGCTGTACCTTTACTTATAGAAATAATCAGATTAATGTCGCCTACTAGCTCAGAAGGTAAGGAAGCTTATACAGATTTGGTTCAAATTGGTTTTGTTGAAACACCCTACAAAGGATTATAGGAATCAATAATGGCTACAAAAAGTGAAGTAATTAACTTAATAAAGCAAAAAATAGTTGATTCTGAAGTTTATGTTGAGAATCTAAAAGGAGATGATCATTTGCAAGTAACTGTAATTTCATCTGAATTTAATGGATTATCATTAGTTAAACAACATCAGCTAGTTTATTCTGCACTTAAAGAAGAATTAGCTTCAGAGGCTATCCATGCGTTAGCACTAAAAACAGAAACTCCTAATTAAATTATGGAAAACCCTACTAAAAATAAAATTCAAAACCTTATCAACACTAATCCAGTTATGGTTTTTATGAAAGGAACAAA
>QBZO01000029.1 GCA_003282225.1 Prochlorococcus sp. AG-335-I21 | reverse complement strand
ATTTAATTCCTGCCGAATCATGATTTAAGTGTTAATTAAAGGAAATTATTAAGAGGATTTAGGCTAAAATTTTTTTCTAATAATTTAAAGTTTGAACATAAAATATTTAAATATTTAGCAAATAGAGGTTTTAAATTTTTAAATTAAACCCAACGATCCTGCTGTAAAACCTATAATTAAGAAAAACGAGAATTCTGATAAATCTCTTGGAAGAGAATTAAAAAAAAGGTTTATTTGAGTCATTTTACCTTGTGCTCCTCAGGTATATTTCAAATAAATTTAGCTATTTTCATTATTTAACGAGAGAATTTCTTTAATTTTTTATTTTATCTAAAGATTTTAAATTTTTTCAATACTTAGTCAAGGTTATTTATTTGAAAAATATTATTAAAAAATTTTTTTCAATTATAAACAAACGTTATAAATTTGTATATTTTGCTATTATGGTATATATGTGTTTATTAATATGGACTACATTAAAAAATCACTAGATAAACTCAACGAGAATAAGGCTTATGAAGAAATTGATACTAGGTTAGCTTCTGGTTGGTATGTGGATACTTTTGAGGATAAAAAAAAGAAGCAATTTAAGACTCAAAAAGTAACCTACAAAATTTCGAGAAAAAAAATTAAACATCAAGATCATATTTAAGAAATATAATTTTTTTACTAAACCGATTAAATAAGTTAAAAATTTATTATTTAAAATTTCAAATTTTACATAGAATTTAAATATTAGAAATACTCAATTTTTTTGTTGATTTTAAGTTTTGTATTTAAAAATAATTAACCCATTTTTTAAGGTAAACATGACAATCCTCAAAATACCCACTGTAATTTTTCCATTTTTCTATTGAGGTTTTATAAATAGGTTGTACAACCTGAGAGGAAGATGGGGTGTTAATTTTATCTCTATTCAAAGCAGTTTCAGTATAATTTTTTAAATTTGTATTCCAATCAAGATCTAAAAATTCTAGTATTTTTTTGGTGTGATTATCAAAATCATTTATCAGGGATTCATATTTAGAAGTAGTAAAATCTAAATCTAAATTATCTCTATATTTGACCCACATATTCATTGATAGGTTATAAATTTCGGAAGATTTTTTTAAGGAGGTTAGATTAGCCATTGCATTGTTAGGCTCAAATGCTTGTTGAAAACATGATAAAACTGTATCGTATGGATTTCTATGCGTAAAAATTATTTTGGCATTTGGAAAAAGAAAATTAATTAATGGTAAACAAACTGTTTGAAAAGGAAATTTATCAATTAACAAACGAGCATTTTTTTTGTTTGAAAATCTCTCTATTTGCTCTAAATAGCTTTTTTTTAAGATATCTACTTGTTCTTGATTTAATTTGTGAATCTCTTCAAGCTTACATTTAAATCGATTTTTAATGATTTTCTCTAAAGAATTTAACAAAGGTTTTTCTTCAATAACATCTATTTCAGGATGACTCCTTAATATCGTATCTAAAAGTGTAGTCCCTGATCTTGGAAACCCTATCAAAAAAACAATATTGCTATTTTCCTGCGAAAATTTATTTCTTTTAAGAAAATAATTTTTGTTTTTTATGTTGTTTGCATATTTTTCAATGTAGGTCTTAAATAATTTTGAATCGCAATTTTTGTATTTTACGTTTTCTTGACTTTTTAAAAAAGAATCATATGCAGAGTCAAAATTAAAATTTTTTTCTTCTATAAAAGCTTTAAATGACCAGTAATTTATTCTTGTATTGTCATCAGTATTTATTGCCCAATCCAAAGAAACTTTATCAATTAAAACTTTAGCTTTTAGAAAATCTTTTTCTCTAAAACATACTCTTGAGTTATACATAAAGAGTTCGTTTTTGATGTATTCGTTCCCTTTAAGTAAATCTAAGATTTGTTTAAGCTTTTTTATCTCATTTGTTTTCTCATAAAGTCTAAAAAGAGAACAGTAAGCGTAAGAATAATCTCTTTTAATTTCTAACGATTTTAAAAATAATGATTCTGCTTCACTAATCTTATTAAGATCTATCTTTATTTCTCCTAAATAAGAATATGCTTCGAAAACTCTAGGATTTAACTCAATTACTTTTTGGAAGTTTTTTTCTGCTTCAAGTAAATTTCCAACAGTAGCTTCTAAAGTAGCTAAATTATTATAGGCAATCCAAAAATCAGGTTTTAAATTTATTGCTTTATTTATATACTTTTTTGCTTCTTTGAATTTACCTTCCTCTAGAAGAAACCGACCTAGATTTGATATTGTTAAAAGATTGTTTGGATCTATTTCAAGACACTTATATAAGATAGTTTCTGCTTTGATTGGCTGATTAGTTTTGCAGTATAGGTTAAATAAATTCTGATAGGCCATTAAAAAATCAGGCTTAAAATTAATGACTTTGATTAGATATTGTTCTGCTGAATGATATTCACCCAATTTTAAAAAAATCCAGCCTAAATTCGAATAAGGTTCATGACTTTTTGGAAATTCTAAGATTGATCTTTTATAGATTTTTATGGCTTTTTTATAGTTATTCTCTCGTTGATATATGACTCCTAAATTAGTAAAAACTCGAGGATCCAGCATACCTTTTTTGATAAGAATTTCATAACAATTCTTTGCCTCTTTAATCTTGCCTTCTCGATGTAATTCAAATGCTTCTTGAGATAATTTATTGTATTTAATGAATTTATTCTTTTTTAAATCTTCTTTTTTGGATCCAAAACCTTTCATAAACACAAATATAACCTCTTATTCAGAAATTTTGCCACAATTTAATAAATCAAATGGCTTGCTTAAATCGTTATTTAAAAACAAATCTTTTGTAATAGGACACAAATAATATCGGCACATAAGATTCCCATAAAATTACTGTTTAAATTCTATCCTCAAAAACCTTTGCTATGACTTGTTAATTTATTTGAGATTTGCATTTGCAAAAAAAAATATTTAATTCACATAGAAATAAAAAAAAATGTATCTACCGATACTTGTGCTTAATCATATTTATACAGTATTTTAAAGTGTACTTAATATTGTGTGAGGCAATTTATGAAGCTTTTCAAAAGCTTGCTTGTGGCACCTGCAACTCTTGGTCTTTTAGCACCAATGACTGCTACTGCTAATGAGCTTAATTTTAAAGATGTATCTGGTTACTCTTCGTCAGAAGAAGTTCAGAGCATTAGCGAATTTAATCCTGCGGAAGAACTTGCAGTTACTAATAGCCGTGTAGACGGATTAGAAGCTAGATTTAACGATTTTGAAGCCGGTGGATTTTCAGAAACAACAACTGCATCATTCAGTCTAGATACTATAATCGGTGCTGTTGACGGTGGTAATGATGCTACTGAAGCATTGTCATTTGACTACCAAATGAACATTGGTCTATCAACAAGTTTCACTGGTGAAGATTCACTAGACGTAACTATTGATATTGGTGGTTCAACAGGAACAGTTATTGGAACCAGCGTTACTGAAGCAGCTTCAATAATGGGTTTCCAGGCAACATCTGATAAATTAGCTGTTGATGGAATTACATACACATTCCCAGTTGGTGGAGCAACAGTAGTTGTTGGTGATACAACAGATATCAGCAGCACATTTACTGGTGCTTGTGCATACAGTGCATTCACCGATTACATGGGTAACTGTGGTACAGGAAACTCTGTTGGTGTAGGTGGTAAAGGAGTTACGGCTTCTGTAGGTTATGCCTTCGATTCAGGATTCTCTCTAGCTGGTGGTGTTTCTTCAAAAGAAACAGCCATTATGACTAAAGAAGGTACTGATCTATACGGTATCGAAGCTGCATATACAGCTGATACTTATGGTGTAGCTGTTGCTTACACATCTTCCGATAACGGAACTTCTGCAGAAACAACATACTGGGGAGTTAACGCTTACTACGCTCCAGAATCAACAAGCCTACCTTCAATCAGTGTTGGTGTTGAAACTGAAGAAACAAGTGGTACAGACAAGTCTGGATACTTCGTTGGTTTAACATGGCCTGAAGTTGGTCCTGGTTCTGTAAGTATTGGTGCTGGAACACAGACAAATTACTTAGATTCAGAAACAGAACTACTTACTTATGAAGCGTCTTACTCTTATGCAATCAATGATGGTATGACAGTAACTCCAGGTGTATACATCAAGGAAGCCTCAAGTGGTGATGATGACACAGGTTTAATTGTTAAAACATCATTCTCCTTCTAATTAAATTAATTAGAAAATCTTACACACACAAAAAAGGACCTGTCATTAGACAGGTCTTTTTTTTATTTATTCCTTCTTTATTTTTCATATAAAATATATTATGTAAGGATTCTAAATTTAAAGTCTTTTTAAAGTGATTATGAATTCCAAAAATATCAACTTGAGTAATACAGAAATAATTAAGACAATTGAAGTCGCTAAACAAATGCAAAAATTAGGACAATTTAAAGAGGCTGAAAAAGTATATGCAGATGCATTAAGAAATAATGGTAATTCTTTTGATTTGATTTATTCATACGCCTTATTTTCTAAAGATTTAAAAAACTATATTTTTACAAAAAAATTATTAGTAGATTTATCAAAAAAGTTTCCTTCAAATATAAAATCTTATATTGTTCTTTCAGAGATATTAACAATAGAAAAGAGATTTTATGAAGCAGAGCAAGTACTTTTATTAGCAATAAATATTGAGCCAAAGAATAGTGATCTTCTGTATAACTTTTCGCGTTTATATTGGTCAGGAAAAAATTTTCAACTTTCATTAAAGTATATAAATAAAGCAATTGAATTAAACAGTAATATTGATATTTATAAAATTCTTAAAGCAGATATTCTTATATGTAAAGGTCAAATAGATGAGGCACTATCAATCTTAAATCTATTGAAAAGTGCTGAAAGAAATAATAAGCAATTACAAATTAAGTATTTAATTTCACAAATTTATATAAGAAAAAAAAGATTTAATAATGCCGAGGAAATTCTTCTTAAGATGGTAAATGAATATAAGCAGCTTGAAATGGGATATCTCAATCTTTGCAATTTATATATTCTTACTAAAGAATTAGATAAGGCTTTAGATATTATAAATAAAGGAATAAGTCTGTTCCCAGAATATATTCCTTTTTATAAGAATTTGGCTACTATTTATAAAAATAAAGGTCAATCAAATAAAGCAATAGAATGTCATTTGTTAATAATTAAAAAAAATAAATATGATTTCAATAGTTACTATGAATTATCCACAATTTATGATTTTAGTGATCACAAAGATCATTTAAATCTACTATTAAATATAAACATAAATAAGTTAAATATATCATCAAAAATATATGCTGCTTTTGCTATTTCAAATATTTTGCATAAAACAAAAGAATATCAGAAAAGTTCTTTTTACTTAAAAATTGCTAATGATGAGAGTATGAAATTAAATGAATCTTCATATGAAACTAGAATTAAAAATGCAGAATTTTTTAGATCTATAAAAATCAAAAATTCTAAATGCGTAACTTCTAGAAATTCTAATCAAATCATATTTATAGTTGGGATGCCAAGATCAGGTAGTACTTTATTAGAAAATATACTTAGTTTGAATAATAAGGTCATTGATATGGGTGAGATTGATTTTTTAGAAGAATCTATAAAAGAAAATAAGGATATAGAAAAGGTTTTTAACTCATACAACAAAAAGAGAGAGGAGAAATTTAAATCTTCCACAATTGTCACGGATAAAAATCTATTTAATTATGTTTACTGTTCGATTATCTACAAGTATTTTCCAAATGCAAAAATAATACATTGTATGAGAAATCCTTTGGATAATATATTGTCCATATATAAAACTAATTTTAGGAATCAATCTTTTTGTTATAACTTAATTGACATTGCTAATTTATACGTACATCATTTTGAAATAATGCAGGAATATAAAAAAAAATATGGTGAAATCATTTATGAATATAATTATGAGGCATTAGTCAGAAATCCCAGTCTAGAAATTCCAAAAATAATCCACTGGCTTGGTTGGAAATGGGATGAAGCATATCTCTCCCCTCAAAAAAATACTAGAAATGTTTTTACAGCAAGTAGTTCTCAAGTAAGACAAAAAATTTATTCTTCTTCAATAGGTATTTGGAGAGAATATGAGGAACTTTTAGCTCCTTCTATTGAAATTATTAATCAAAATAAGTTGCTTAAAGAGAGAATTTAAAAAAAAAGCAAAAATTATTTAGCCAAACGAACTTAAAACCTTGAAATCATAAAAATTTAAACTATAATAAAATTTCAAATCCTGTGTGAGGAAATTTATGAAGCTTTTCAAAAGCTTGCTTGTGGCACCTGCGACTCTTGGTCTTTTATCACCAATAACAGCTATTGCCTCAGAGGTTAACTTTAATGCTATTTCTAACTATTCTGATGAAACTATCGGAATAGATATTAAATCTTTTACTCCGCCATCAAATGATACTTTGCTTCTCTCAGGTGGTGAAGGCTTAGTTGATACAACTGATCACGACGGTGGATTTTCAGAAACAACAACTGCATCATTCAGTCTAGATACTATAATCGGTGCTGTTGACGGTGGTAATGATGCTACTGAAGCATTGTCATTTGACTACCAAATGAACATTGGTCTATCAACAAGTTTCACTGGTGAAGATTCACTAGACGTAACTATTGATATTGGTGGTTCAACAGGAACAGTTATTGGAACCAGCGTTACTGAAGCAGCTTCAATAATGGGTTTCCAGGCAACATCTGATAAATTAGCTGTTGATGGAATTACATACACATTCCCAGTTGGTGGAGCAACAGTAGTTGTTGGTGATACAACAGATATCAGCAGCACATTTACTGGTGCTTGTGCATACAGTGCATTCACCGATTACATGGGTAACTGTGGTACAGGAAACTCTGTTGGTGTAGGTGGTAAAGGAGTTACGGCTTCTGTAGGTTATGCCTTCGATTCAGGATTCTCTCTAGCTGGTGGTGTTTCTTCAAAAGAAACAGCCATTATGACTAAAGAAGGTACTGATCTATACGGTATCGAAGCTGCATATACAGCTGATACTTATGGTGTAGCTGTTGCTTACACATCTTCCGATAACGGAACTTCTGCAGAAACAACATACTGGGGAGTTAACGCTTACTACGCTCCAGAATCAACAAGCCTACCTTCAATCAGTGTTGGTGTTGAAACTGAAGAAACAAGTGGTACAGACAAGTCTGGATACTTCGTTGGTTTAACATGGCCTGAAGTTGGTCCTGGTTCTGTAAGTATTGGTGCTGGAACACAGACAAATTACTTAGATTCAGAAACAGAACTACTTACTTATGAAGCGTCTTACTCTTATGCAATCAATGATGGTATGACAGTAACTCCAGGTGTATACATCAAGGAAGCCTCAAGTGGTGATGATGACACAGGTTTAATTGTTAAAACATCATTCTCCTTCTAATTAAATTAATTAGAAAATCTTACACACACAAAAAAGGACCTGTCATTAGACAGGTCTTTTTTATGTGATAAAAAATATATTTAAAAATTTTAAAATCATATATGTAATATAGGTAATTAAAGTTAATTTCTCTCTAAGGTTGTTGTATGTATGTTAGGTATTCATTTTTGAAATTCTTAGCAAAATTATTAATTCCCGAGGTATTTGAGTTAAAAATTATTTTAAAAATTAATTATTCCACTTAAATTATTAATTACAATGACACCTATATTTAAATGTTTAATATGCAGAAAAGATATTGAAAGATCTACTAAATCTTTTTGGACTAAAAAGGGGCATTTGCTTTGTTCAAGTTGCCTAGATAAAATTGAAGATAAAAAAAAGTCCTAACTTAAGGAAGAAGGACTAATATAATCAGTAATAAATTTAGCTAGTGCTAAAATTCATTTTCATATAAAAATAGTTTAAATTTAAAAAAAAGAAGTAAAACAATACTACTAATTTCTTAACCTAAATCATTAAGATTTAAAACCAACCTGGAATGATTTGACCAGTAGTTACGTATGCACCAACGGCTGCTACGAAACCTAACATTGCTGCCCAACCATTAAAACGTTCTGCTTCAGGAGTCATGATAATTAAAGTAATTTATATTAATTAGTGTAACAGCATATATGAAGGTTTGTAAAGGATTTAATGATTTTAACTATAAATTTCAAATAAATTCACTTTTTATATGCATAAAAGACATATTTGATACATAAATGTATAATTCTTTTTTGCTTAGCCCAAAATAATTTCCACTTAAGTAAAGAAGCTAGTTCTTCTTTTTTTATATACTGATTTGAAGTGAAAAGTAATATTAAAAGTTTTTTTTCATGTATTGACAACTTGAAATATTATATCTATATCTTTTTCTATATCTAAACTCTACAAGCAATTAACCCTCAAACTTTTTGCGTGATATTAACTGTATATCCTAATAATAATCCGTCCTATTATTTGTTTTACTTTCTTCATTACTGATGTTGACTGAATTCATTTGTAGCCAATAGCTGAGCTTTGTGACTTTTGAAATGACCAATCAATTACTTGTAGCAGCATAAACTTGAGAATTTTTCTCTTTAGAATTTACCCAAATATGAAACCTTTAAAATTGCTCTGGACTATTAATACAGACTCAATTTTGAATGTGGGTCGCCTGAGATTCGAACTCAGGACCAGCCGGTTAAAAGCCGGATGCTCTACCGCTGAGCTAGCGACCCAATTGTAAAATTGAGTACATATGAAATTATCCCTTTTAAAGGTAAAAAAAACAACTTAATATCCTAAGTTGAACAATTGGAATACAATTCTTAACTTATGATATAAAAATTAAAAGTACTCTCTATATTTGTGGATGATAGTTAATATGATATGTGAAATATCAAGTATTTAAAATGTTAAGAGCAATTGTAGTTTTCGCACCAATTATTGCAGCATTAGCTTGGGTTGTCTTTAACATCCAAAAACCTGCAAGAGAACAATTCAACAGAGACTTTTTGGGAAAGGACTAATTCGATTTGATAGATAAACAAGTAATTGTAATAGGTGCAGGACTAGCTGGTTGTGAGGCCGCTTGGCAGATAGCTAATTCAGGTATAGCAGTAAAACTTGTTGAGATGAGACCCCTTCATTCAACTCCAGCCCACCATACAAGTGAATTTGCCGAATTAGTTTGTAGTAACAGTTTTGGAGCTCTAAGTTCTGATAGGGCAGCAGGTTTACTACAAGAAGAATTGAGGACTTTTAATTCATTGATAATACAAACAGCTGATAAATTTTCAGTGCCCGCAGGGGGTGCTTTAGCTGTTGACAGATCAAAATTTAGTAGATCATTAACACAAACATTATCTACTCATCCTCTTGTGGAAATAAGCAGGATTGAGCAGCTTGATCTCCCAGATAAAAAAATCATTACTGTAATGGCAACAGGACCATTAACATCCGATAAACTAGCTACTAAAGTTAAAACATTCACAGGTATTGATTCTTGTCATTTTTTTGATGCAGCAAGTCCAATTATTTATGGCGATACTATCGATCATGAAATTGTTTTTAAGGCAAGTAGATATGACAAAGGAGATCCTGCATATTTAAATTGTCCAATTAATAAATTACAGTATTTTAATTTTAGAAATGCATTGATAAATGGAGAACAAGCCATTTTAAAAGATTTCGATAAAGAATCTGCAAATTTTTTTGAAGCTTGTTTACCGATAGAGGAAATAGCTAGAAGGGGCATTGAAACGATGAGATATGGACCTTTGAAATCTATTGGCTTATGGAATCCAGATTGGGGGGATTTATTCGATAGGGAAAATAG
>QBZO01000028.1 GCA_003282225.1 Prochlorococcus sp. AG-335-I21 | reverse complement strand
AAGATTTGGAAAGTTAATCAATATGAAAGAGTTAGCATATTGGCCCGCAGTAAAATCTCTTACAAAAAATGAAAAATTTACCAGTAAAAGAAAAGATATAAACAATCTTGATCATGTTGATCAAATTTGGGAATACTTGAAATTTAAATGTGGTGATACTGTAGCTATAAATGATTTGAGAGGAAAAAATAAAGAAAAATTTACCTATTCTGAGTTAGCTAATTTAATCACTAAAGTCTCTAAATCTTTTAAAAATTATGGATTAGTTAAGGGTGATGTTGTCACATTAATATCTGAAAACTCCCCGAGATGGTTAATAGCTGATCAAGGATTGATGCGATTAGGAGCTATTAATGCTGTAAGAGGAATTAATTCACCTTCAGTAGAATTAGAGTACATAATAGAACACTCTAATTCTGTTGGTCTAATTGTTCAATCTAAGGAAGTTTGGTTAAAGTTAAATAAAAAAAATGAATTAAAAAAAAGATTTAAATTTATAATTAATTTGGAAGATGAGCAATTTGAAGATTTAATAAATTGGCCTGAATTTATTAAAGCAGGAGAAAAAGATATTTTAAAAAATAATAGTTTTGAAAAAGATAATCACAAGATTAATGATATTGCCAGCATTCTCTATACATCAGGGACAACAGGCAAACCAAAAGGAGTTCCCTTAACACATGCAAACTTTTTACATCAAATTATAAATCTGGCCTACATCGCTGATCCAGAACCCGGAACTTCTGTCTTGAGTGTATTACCTATATGGCATTCGTATGAAAGAAGTGCAGAATATTTCTTTTTTTCATGCGGTTGTACTCAATATTATACAAATCCAAAATTTCTGAAAGATGATATTAAACAAGTTAAGCCAGTTGTTATGGCTACTGTTCCTAGGCTATGGGAAGCCATTCATGATGGCTTTTTCTTGGCTTTAAAAAAAATGCCTTCTAAAAAACAGAAAATCATAAAGATTTTGATAAAAAATAGTTCTATTTTTAAAAGAAATTTTAGAAAGATCAGAAATTTAGAAATTAATCAAGTGAGTTCCTTAGAGAAAATATCTTTGACAATATCTGTAATAGGAAGATTTTTTATACATAAGCTATCTTCTACTTTTTTATGGCCAAGTATTTTGAAACAATTATGTGGAGAAAAACTTAAATTCCCAATCAATGGTGGAGGTGCTCTACCTGAGCACGTAGATTTGTTTTTTGAATCTTTAGGTATAGATGTTCTCGTTGGTTATGGATTAACAGAAACCAGCCCAGTACTAACTTGTAGAAGAAGAGAACTTAATGTAAGGGGATCTTCTGGACAGCCATTGGCATTTACTGAAATTAAAATAATGAATGAAGAAAAAGATAAGATTTTAAAATTTAGAGAGATAGGGAAGATTCTAGTTAAAGGACCTCAAGTTATGAAAGGTTATTTGAATAATATTTCAGCTACTAAAGATGTTTTATCAAAAGATGGTTGGTTTGATACTGGAGATTTAGGTTTTCTTATTCCAAATGGATCTTTGGTTATAACAGGGAGAGCTAAGGATACGATAGTTCTTTCTAGTGGAGAGAATATAGAGCCAAATCCCTTAGAAATAGAAATTCTTAGTTCTGAATTTATTTATCAAGTTCAATTAGTTGGTCAAGATAAAAAATGTTTAACAGCACTCGTCGCTCCAAACATAGAATTAGTAGAAAATAAATTCTTTGAAAATGATATTTCTAAATTAAATTCGAATAAAAAAATTGGTTTATTTTTTAAGTCGCAGATAAATAATTTGCTAAAAAATAGATTTGGAGCAAGATTTGAGGAACAGGTATTAGATTGCTATTTTGTGGATGCTTTTACTTTAGAAAATGGTTTGGTGACTCAAACTCTCAAGCAGAAAAGAAGAGAAATAGTTGATTTGTATGCATCACAAATAGAAGAAATGTATAAAAAATAAATTAAAAAAGAAAATTCCTTTTGAGATCTCTATATTGAAATAGTAACTTAATTTTTTATGGAAACAAAAAACTCTATATCTATCAAACGTTCAATAGCAATAAAAGCTATTGTTACCCCTACTTGGAAAGAAGACGCTGAGAGGGAATTAAGTAATGGAATTTCCTCAGTTGACCAACAATTATCACAACTTGAACAAGAGGGTCAACAAATAGTTAGCAATATAAGATCCCAGTCAGTAAATCCATTAGATCCCAGAGTTCAAGAGCAAGTTGGCCAAGTTCAGCAACAGGTTGGTGCAAAAAGGAACGAACTAGAAGAGCAAAAAAGAAATCTATTGCAACAACAAAGTCAAGTTCGTGATTTAAAAATGGATGAAATTGTTGATCAAGGACAAGTTGATAGTTTTTGTTATGTTTCTGTTGGAGATAATCTTATTAAAAAGATGCAAGTTTCAATAACAGTTAAAGATGGGATAATTCAATCGATCAACAATAACGAATAAATTAAAAAGTTTAAATTCCTTCTTGAATGTAAATCATAGTTTCTTTGGAGCTATTTTTTTGTAAAATATAAACATAACGATCTTTAGGAGTTTTGTAAATTCTTAAAGCTAGTAAAATTTTAAAAAATCTATCTGATGTCTCACGAAATATTTATGCCAGCTCTTAGTTCTACTATGACTGAAGGCAAAATTGTTGAATGGTTAAAGAATCCTGGAGATAAAGTTGAAAGAGGAGAATCTGTTTTAGTTGTTGAATCAGATAAAGCTGATATGGATGTTGAATCTTTTCAAGATGGATATCTTGCAGCAGTACTAATGCCAGCTGGTAGCACTGCACCAGTAGGTGAAACCATCGGACTTATTGTAGAAAATCAGGATGAGATAGCTTCTATACAAGAACGAAATAAAGGCAAACAGATTGAAGTAATCAGTGATGCCCAACTCGAATTGCCAAATAAAAAATCTGAAATAAAAGAAGAGAAGCAAAAAGAGGTGCCTCAAATTAATAATCAGGAAGTCGAGATCAAAAGGGAAAAAGTGATAACGACCTCTAATGAGATTCAATTTAATGCCTCTACAAGTAATAATTCTTCAAGAGTAATAGCATCTCCAAGGGCAAAAAAACTTGCTTCTACAATGGGAGTTGAATTGGCAAAAGTGCCTGGATCAGGCCCTCATGGAAGGATTCAGGCTGATGATGTACTAAAGGCAAATGGACAACCTGTTTCTATTCCATGGATAGGAGAGGGGAGTTCTCCCGCTACTATTGGCAGTTCCTATGTTCAAGCTGAAAGCAGGTCAGAAACATTAGGTAATAGTTTTGGTAAACCTGGAGAAACTGTTCAATTTAATACTCTTCAAAAAGCTGTCAATAAGAATATGGAATCCAGTTTAAATGTCCCATGTTTTAGAGTTGGTTATTCAATTAATACTGATAAATTGGATAATTTTTATAAGAAAGTAAAGCAAAATGGAGTTACTATGACTGCGTTATTAGTTAAGGCAGTTGCAAAGACACTTAAAAAACATCCCCAAGTTAATTCAAGCTTTTCAGAAAACGGAATTTCTTATCCAGAAAATATAAATATTGCGGTAGCTGTTGCTATGGAAGATGGAGGGTTGATAACTCCAGTATTAAAAGAACCTTGTAATACTGATTTATTTGAATTATCTAGAGAGTGGAAAGATCTTGTGAAAAGATCTAGAGCAAAACAATTAGAACCGGATGAATATTCAACCGGAACATTTACTTTGTCTAATTTAGGAATGTTTGGTGTTGATAGATTTGATGCAATACTTCCACCGGGTACAGGAGCTATTTTAGCCATTGCATCATCTAAGCCAACAGTTGTTGCTAATAATGATGGCTCAATATCTGTAAAAAAAATAATGCAAGTAAATTTAACTGCTGATCATAGAGTGATTTATGGTGCTGATGGTGCATCATTCTTAAAAGATCTATCTTCGTTGATTGAAAACGAGCCAGAAACACTTGTAGCCTAATTTTAATTGAATTTTGAAATTCATAATGAAGAAATAGATCATAAGCTAGAAGCTTATGATTATATTCTTGATGAAACATTAATTGCTAATAAACCTTCTAAAGTAAGGCATGAATCTAGATTAATGATAGTTAGAGATAGTTCATTAGAAGAAGACTTCACAACAAATAAATATACAAAGAATATCTTGGACGAACTTAGAAAAGGTGATTTGGTAGTTGTAAATGATACGAAGGTGATGAAAGCAAGGTTAAAGGTTGAATTAGAAAATGGGAGATTAGTCGAATTATTAGTTTTGGAGAAAGCAGATGAATCTACTTGGCTATGTTTAGCAAGGCCTGCTAAAAAGTTAAAAATAAATAGTCAATTAAATTTAAAATCATCATTAGCAAAAAATATAAAATTGCATATTTCTGGGATTGATAAAGAAACTGGAGGAAGATTTATCAAGTTTCCAGAAAATATAGATGATTTAATTTCAATGAATAATCTCCTTGATATATATGGAGAAATCCCCCTCCCTCCATATATAAAAAGCGCCGAAGAAGAATCTTTTCATGAAAATAGTTATCAAACTGAGTATGCAAGTAATCCTGGAGCAATTGCTGCGCCAACAGCAGGATTACATTTAAGTAAAAATCTTATTTCAAATTTAAAAAACAAAGGTATATTAGTTATGTCAATTACTTTGCATGTAGGTTATGGAACATTTAAGCCAATTGATCAAGAAGATTTATCTAATTTAAAACTTCATAAAGAGTGGGTCAGTGTTAGTAGGAAAGTGGTAGAAGAAATAAAAAGGGTTAAAAAAACTGACAGAAGAGTAATAGCTATAGGAACTACTAGCGTAAGGGCACTTGAAAGTTGCTATTCGTATGAAATGGAAGACCTAATTCCTATAGATAAGTATGTTGATTTAGTAATTAAGCCAGGCTATAAATTCAAAGCAGTTGATGGATTATTAACTAATTTTCATCTTCCAAAGAGTTCATTATTACTCCTAGTAAGCGCTATGATTGGTAGAGAAAGATTACTAAATCTTTATAAACAAGCCATAAGAGAAAAATTCAGATTCTTCTCTTATGGTGATGCTATGTACATTTCACCAGATTCATTTCTGGTGAAAAAATAAATTTAAGCTTTAACTGGCTCCTCAATTATTCCACTTGGAACTTCAGTAAACATAATTGATGATAAATACCTCTCAGCTAGATCTGGTAAAACAACCACTATAGTTTTTCCTGCATATTCATCTTGCTCAGCTAATCTAACAGCAGCAGCAGCAGCAGCTCCACAAGATATTCCCACAAGAAGCCCTTCTTCTTTTGCCAATCTAAGAGCCATCTCGATTGATTCATCATTCGTTACCTGTTCAACTTTATCAACAATTGATAAATCAAGGTTTTTAGGAATAAATCCTGCGCCTATGCCTTGTATTTTGTGTGGTCCAGATTTAACTTCTTCGCCATTCATTGTCTGTGTAATAACAGGGCTATGTGATGGTTCTACTGCTACAGAAACAATATTCTTGCCCTTCTCTTGTTTGATGTATCTTGAGACTCCTGTAATTGTCCCACCTGTTCCAACCCCTGCAACAAAAACATCAATCTCACCATCGCAATCATCCCAAATTTCAGGCCCAGTTGTTTTGAAATGAATTTCTGGGTTTGCTGGATTATCAAACTGACCTGGCATGAAGTATTGAGAGGGATTACTTTCTGCGATCTCTTTAGCTTTAGCAATTGCTCCTGGCATACCTTTGGAAGCCTCTGTTAAAACAATTTCGGCGCCCAATACTGCCATCACTCTTCTCCTTTCAATAGACATAGATTCTGGCATTGTAAGGATTAGTTTGTAACCTCTTGCTGAAGCTGTAAAAGCTAAGGCAATTCCAGTATTTCCAGATGTAGGTTCAACAATAGTTTTGTCTTTTGTAAGTTTTCCGCTTTTCTCCGCGTCCCATATCATGTTTGCACCAATCCTGCATTTAACACTATAGGCAGGATTTCTGCCTTCAATTTTTGCTAGTACAGTAGCTTTAGCGTTTTTAGTAACTGATTTCAATTTTACTAATGGAGTGTTTCCAATAGCAAAACTGTTGTCTTCATAAATTTTTGCCATTTATATGTTGAGAAAATATACATTAATTCTAACTATTATTTAATAAAAAGAGTACATAGTTTTTTATACGGTAAATACTAGGAATTTAAAAATTATTTAATGCTTCAGAAAAGGTTTTCCATAAGTGATCTTTATCTTCTAGTCCGACGGATACTCTAATAAGGTGCGAAGGAATGCCAAAACTTTCAGCCCAATCTAATTCGTCATAATGAGCTAATAAAACATAAGGACATACAAGAGTAAATTTCGTACCTAAACTAGGTCCTTTTGATATTTGAAGATAATCATAAAATTTTTTTGCTTTCTCTAGACCTCCTTTTAATTCAAACGATAATAAGCAACCATATCCCCCATCAGAAGTAAGTATAGAATTAAAATTAGGACAATCTTCGGGATGGAAAATATTTTTGATCTCTTTATGGGTTTCTAATCTTTTTTTTAATTCCAAACATGAATTATTTTGCTCAAAAACTCTTTGTTTTACATCTCTACTCACTTTTTCTAGAGAAACTATATCGCTATCTGAAAGCTTTGGAAGGTTTATTTCATTTAAAGTATTTCTAAACTGATCAATCCATCTGCTTTTTGGATTTAGTATTAGTGAGCCAGCAAGAATATCACCGCTACCGGAAAAGATTTTTGTTAGTGAAGTGAAAACGATATCTGCATGCTCTAGAGAATTTATATTTATATTTGAACCAATAGTATCGTCAACTATCACAGGTATTTTTAATTTATTTGCTATTTCTGAAATTTTTTTTATGTTCACACATTTGAGCATTGGGTTACTTGGTAATTCAATAATCAAGGCTGCTGGATTTATCTTTATTATTTCTAATTCAATATCCTTGCAATTTTCTTCTGTTACTAACTTTGCTCCATAAAAGATATGCATTGGTAATTTAAGTACATCTACATATGGGAAACCAATTTGAAGTGTAGGTCTATCTGGAAACAATTTATATATAATTTCTAATGATGTGTATAGTGCTGACATGCCAGATGAAGTTAAGTGGACATCATTGGAGCTTGATTTTGTAAACTTGGAAATTCTATCTTTTATTCTTTGATAACTTTCATTGGCTAAAGATTTTGAAGGGCAATCCTCAAGGCCTAATTCAATAGCAGCTGCTCTTGAAGACAACCCGAGCCCCGTATGTTGCCAAAAAGATTTTGCATATAGGCTCGCTGATTCTCTAGTAATTAAAAAAAATAAATTATGTCTTCTTTCGATATATGAAGATCCTTTAGAAGTATTTTTATCACAATATTTTTTTGCTTTTAAAGCAATTCTCTCATCGGGATAGGGCCAGATACTTTGATCATTTAAGTGACTTTCTTTTTTTTTCTTTTCACATAATCTTTTTACTAAAGGGTTGAGTCCAAAACGAGGATAGATTGACTTTAATAATTCTATGCATTTTGGATTTTTTTCCTCATAATTAATTACATCATTCCAAGTTGGTAATGCTACAGAAACTGCATGTTCATTATCAGGAATCGAATACCCTAATTCTATATTTCTCCATATTGGATTTTTAAGTAAATTTCTCAATTTTTAGAATTTATTAAAGGCAAATAAGATATCTGAAATTAGATCATTTGTATCTTCACAACCCACCGACAATCTTATAAGAGAATCATCAATACCTAGGAGATTTTTTGTATTATCATCAACAGATGCATGAGTCATTGTTGCAGGGTGGCAAATTAAACTTTCAACTCCTCCAAGACTCTCTGCTAATGAAAAATATCTAAGAGATTTACAAAATTTAAAAGTTTCAGCTTTATTTAAATTTAATTTTAGGGTGATCATTGAACCACCAGATTTCATTTGTGATTTTGCTAAATCAAATTGTGGATGTTTTTGATTAAAGGGGTAAAAAACTTTACCAACGATTCTGTGATTTTCAATTTCCTTAGAAATTATCTCTGCACTTTTTGTTTGTTGTTCGATTCTTAGAGGTAGAGTTTTTACCCCTCTTGTAATTAACCATGAATCAAAAGGAGAGGGTTGAAGTCCTAAAGCTTTTTGAGAGAAAAGCATCTTACTATTCCATTCCTCATTATTTGTTAGGACTGCTCCACCAAGTGCATCACTATGGCCATTTATAAATTTTGTTGTACTTATAAGAGATAGTGTTGCCCCTAGTTCTAGAGGTTTTTGAATCAGAGCTGTAGAAAAGGTGTTATCTAGGACAACAGGTATTTTGTATTTATTAGCTTCTTCACAAATAAGTTTAATATCAAGTATTTTTAAAAGCGGATTTGTTGGACTTTCGAGCCATATTAAAGTTGGCTGAAAGTCTTTAATTTCTTTAAAATTTTCTTTATTTGTAAAATCTGTATATAAAACTTCTATTCCAAATTTGTTGAAAATTTTATCGAACATTCTTACTGTACAACCATATAGATTTGACTCGCAGAGTATTTTATCTCCTGATTTTAATGAAGATGTAATTGCAGTTACTGCACTTATGCCAGATCCAAAAATTGTACAATATTTGGATTCTTCTATGGATTTAAGTATATTTTCGAGAATTTTAAAGTTTGGATTGCCTGATCTGGTGTAATCGAAATTGCCTTTATTACCATGTTTAAATGTTGAGGTAGAAAAAATTGGTGGCATGACACATCCAGTCTCTTCAGAAAATGTTTCACCATGATGAATTGATAAGGTTTTAACACCTGGCTTTTTGATAATATTTTTCTTATTTCCCATTGTTTTCAAAATAAGAATTAATTAAATAACGCACCTTATTGGTGAGTGATTTAATAATTTCAAGAGAAGGATATTTATACTTTTCTTGAATAGTATTCAACAACTAATAACTCGTTTATTTCAAGCGCGACCCATTCTCTATCACACTTTCCGTTGATTTTGCCTGTTAACTTAGGTTTGTCTAACTCTATATGAGGTGGGACATTAGCTAAACCAGGAAATTCAATATTACCTTCTACAAGTTTTTTACTCGCTTTGTTTTCTTTAATGCTAATTACATCTCCTGGTTTACATTGGTAACCTGCAATATCAAGCACCTTCCCGTTAATGGTTATATGCCCATGATTTACTAATTGTCTTGAACCTGGAATTGTTCCACCAAAACCTAATCTAAAACAAACATTATCTAATCTGTTTTCTAAAAGTCTAAGGAGATTGGTTCCTGTAGAGCCTTCTTGAGCTCTAGCTTTTTTAACGTAACGAACTAGTTGCCTTTCAGAAACTCCATAGTTGAATCTAAGTTTCTGCTTTTCTTCTAGACGAATTGCGTATTCTGATCGCTTGCGACGGGCTTGGCCGTGCTGACCTGGAGGATTAGACTTCTTTGAAGCTTTCCTAGTGAGACCTGGTAGTTCTCCCAAGCGACGCGTAACCCTTAATCTTGGGCCGCGGTATCTTGACATAGGTTTTAATTAAAATTGAGATTTGCAATAAATTGGATAATTGATTAAATTCAACTAAACTAATTACTACTGAACTGTTATTTTACATCATTAAAGTGATTAAAAGCGTGAACAAATTACTTACATCTTTACTTCTTTTGATGATTTCCTTCTATCAAAAGTGGTTTTCGCCTTTTTTTGGACCAAGATGTAGATTTATACCAAGTTGTAGTTCTTATGGATACGAGGCTATTACAAGGCACGGTCCTTGGAGAGGTGGATGGTTGACCCTAAGAAGATTAAGCAAATGCCATCCGTTAACTCCATGCGGTTGTGACCCTGTCCCTGATTAAGTGAATGAAAATATTCATTTTTGTTAGGAAAGGTTGTTGCCTTTGCGAGACATTAAAAGATAAGATAACAAAAGTAAATCTTGAAGAAATAAAACCTAAATTAGAAATCCATGAAATTGACATAGATAGGTTTGATTTGTACCAAGATAAATATAAAAAATTTGATAATGAAGTTCCTGTTGTCGCTATTAAAGAAAGTAAGTCTCAAAAAATTATTGAGTTACCTAGGATTTCTCCAAGATTGAAAGATGATCAACTAAAAAAATGGCTAGAAAAAAATATAAATATTGCTTTGAATAAGAATTGATTGGAAGATGAGATCAATAAAATTACATAAACTTCTATCTTTAGTAGAAATTGTTCCAACATCTGGCTTGATAAATCCAGAAATAACTAATATATCTTTTAATTCCAAAGAAGTTGAAAAAGGAACTTTGTTTTTGGGATTAACAGGATTAAATGTCGATGGAGGGAAATATTGGAGAGAGGCTATTGAAAATGGTGCAGAGGCAGCCATTATTGGTTTCAAAGCCAAAGAATTAACTGAGACTATTGATCATAAAAGAGTTCTTGTTATCGACGAGAGTTTAGGGGATCTTTTTTGTGGTCAAATAGTATCTGAGTTTTGGAATAGACCTTCAAGTAAACTTAAACTAATTGGTGTAACAGGCACTAATGGGAAAACGACAATAACTTTTTTATTAGAATATCTACTTAATAAATTAGGAAAAAAGACAGCTTTATTTGGGACATTATTTAATAGGTGGCCAGGATATTCAGAGGTCTCTTCACATACAACTGATTTTGCGGATAAACTTCAAAAGAAATTAAATGCTGCAGTTGAAGCTGACTCTGAGTTTGCAATATTAGAAGTAAGTTCACATGCTATTGCTCAAAATAGGATATCAGGTTGTGAATTTAATGCAGCTATTTTTACAAATTTATCTCAAGATCATCTTGATTATCACTCCGATATGGAATCGTATTTTCAGACAAAACGAAGATTATTTTTCCAGCCTTACTTATCAGAAAAAAATGGTACTGCTGTTTTAAATTGCGATGACCTTTGGATCTCAAAATTGCCAACTCATCTAAAAAAAAGATCGTCTTTAGTTTCTACAAAAAAGATTAAGAGCGCATTTAAAAATGAAGAATTATTTTATGTAACAGATAAAAATTTCACTAGAAATGGCTCCTCATGCATCTTTCATACCCCTGAAGAAAAAATAAACCTTTTTGTTCCATTAGTTGGAGAGTTTAATTTAATGAATGCTATTCAAGCAATAACAATTTTGTATAAACTTAATTTCTCTTTAAAAGATTTATCAAGATCAATAAAATCTTTTCCAGGTACTCCTGGGAGAATGGAGAAAATTGATATTGATAATAATGATGTTTCAGCATTACTACCCACCGTAATTGTTGATTATGCGCATACACCTGATGGATTAAAGAAAGTTTTGAAATCAATTAAAAAACTTTGTGAAGGAAAACTTATAACTGTTTTTGGATGTGGTGGAGATCGAGATTCTAGTAAAAGGCCTTTAATGGGATCAATAGCTGAAGAGTTTTCTGATTATGTTTTCGTAACATCAGATAATCCAAGATCAGAAGATCCTGAAAAAATAGTAGGTGAG
>QBZO01000027.1 GCA_003282225.1 Prochlorococcus sp. AG-335-I21 | reverse complement strand
AAAAAAAAAAAAAAACCCTTACCAAGTCTTTTTATATCAGAGATAACAACATCTCCATTAAAACCAGCATTTTTTGCAATTTGTTTTGTAGGTTCTAAAAGTGCATTTGTAATAATATCAATACCTGTAGTTAAATCATCTGATATTTCTTTACGTGAATTAGAAAGTTCATTTGATATGTCAATTAAAGTTTGTCCTCCACCTGAAACTACTCCTTCCTCGATAGCAGCTTTTGTAGCATTGAGTGAATCTTCTATTCTTAATTTTTTATACTTCATCTCTGTTTCCGTCGCAGCCCCAACTTTAATAAGAGCTACTCCTCCAGCAAGTTTTGCAATTCTCTCGTTAATCTTATCTTTATCGTATTCCGATTCAGTTATTTCTACTTCCCTTTTTAATTTCTCAACTCTTGCTTGGACAAGTTCTTTGGTATCGTCGAAAGCTACGATTGTTGTTTTATCCTTTGAGATTGTTATTTTTTTTGCTTTTCCAAGATCATTAAAAGTAACTTCTTCTAATTTCATTGATTGATCTTCGCTAATTAATTTTGCTCCTGTAAGAATTGCAATATCTTCCAGAGCAGCTTTTCTCCTTTCTCCAAATGACGGAGCTCGAACAGCCGAAACATTTAATACCCCACTATTTTTATTTAATACAAGAGTTGTTAGAGCTTCCCCCTCAATATCTTCAGCTAGAATTAAAAATGGAGAAGCAGATTTTTGAACCTCTTCGAGGATAGGTACCAAGTTGGTTAGTGTTGATATCTTTTGGTCTGTGATTAGGATCTTAGGATTTTCAAGTTCACAAATTTGTCTTTCTTGATCTGTTACAAAATAAGGTGAGCTATAACCTCTATCAAAAGACATTCCTTCTGTGATGTCCAGCTCTGTCTCTAAGGATTGTGATTCTTCTACTGTTATAACTCCATCTGAAGTTACAATATCCATTGCTTTTGAAATTATTGAACCAATTTCTTCATCTCCTCCTGCACTTACTGTCGCAACTTTTTTAATATCAGAACCATTTATTTTGATACTCTTTGATTTTAATTTCTCTAAAACAAAATCTAATCCTTTTCCCATTCCTTTTTTTAGCTCAATAGGACTAGCTCCCGCAGCTATATTTTTTAAACCTTCTTGAACCATTTTTTGAGTCAAGATTGTTGCTGTTGTTGTTCCATCGCCAGCACTCTCTTTAGTTTTTGATGCTACTTGTTCTATTAGTTTTGCGCCTAAATTAGAGATGGGATTCTCAAGGTTGATTTCTTTCGCGACGGTAGATCCATCTCTTACTATGTCTGGAGAACCGAATTTTCTCTCTATTACAACATTCTTTGCCTTTGGACCAATAGTTACTTTAACAGCATTTGCGACAGTATTTATTCCTTTTTCAAGTGCTTCTCTAGATTCGTTCGAAAAACTTAATTGTTTTGACATGTTTATAGAAATCTTTATATCGTTATTCTAATGTCCCATGGAATTATATTTAAGGGATACTTAATTAAGTGGGGAAAGCCGAATTTCTCTTATATAGCTATCCAAATTAATTAAATTATGAGTATCTTAAAGTTATGGATAAAACAGGGAATCTTATTTTTACTTTAACTGCCACACTTGCAGTTGCAATGACTCTTATATATTTTCCTCTTAGATTTTTTTTGACTTTAACTGCTAGAAGTCGAAGATTAAAACTTCTACAAAAGATTAGAAGATTAAGGGATGAGTTGGTTCAACCATATGAAAGTACATAATTAAATACTCATTCCCCCATCAATACATATTGTTTGACCTGTTATGTAGCTGCCAGCATTACTCGAGACTAAGAATGAAACTAAGTTTGCTATTTGTGAACAACTTCCTAGTTTGCCTAATGGTATGGCTTTGATAATTTCTTCGTTATTTAGTTTTTCAGTCATTTCTGTTTCTATAAAACCTGGAGCTATAGCATTAACATTTATCCCTCTTGAAGCAAATTCTTTTGCACAGGTTTTTGTAAAGCCAATAACACCTGCTTTAGCGGCAGAATAATTTGCTTGTCCAGGATTTCCAATTATTCCGACAATAGATGAGATATTAATTATCTTTCCGCTTCTTTTTTTTATCATAAATTTTGAAGCATATTTTGTGCAAAGAAAAACCCCTTTTAAGTTTGTATTTAGAACGTCATCCCATTGTTCTGATTTCATTCGCATTAAGAGCCCATCTCTTGTTATGCCAGCATTATTTACAAGAATATCTATAGCACCATTTATCTTTATGATTTCTTCAAAAGCTTTACTAACAGATTCTTCTTTTGAAACATCAAATTTTAATTTATGAACTTTGCCTCCATACTCTTTAATTAGATTTACAACTTCTTCAGCTTTTTCATCAGACGAAGAATAATTTATTATGACTTCTGCTCCTAATTTACTAAGTTCTAAGGCAATTTCCTTACCAATCCCCCTGCTAGCCCCTGTAATTAAAGCAACTTTACCTGTTAAAGATTCTGTATTTGACATTGTGAAATTTTTATAATTTAAAATCGTAGTACTATTTGTGCAAACATATTACTTTTATTTATAATTATCTAGAAAATATAAACTCAAATTATTGTGCATGTACTAATACCCGCGGCAGGCAGTGGTAGCAGAATGAAAGCAGGAAGAAATAAATTACTTATTGAATTAGAAGGGGAATCTCTTATTTTTTGGACTATAAAATCTGTATTATCTGCAAGTTTAGTCAGCTGGGTAGGAATAATTGGGCAGCCGAATGATAAACAAGAATTATTAAAATCAATAAAAAATTTTTCTAATAAAATTAAATGGATAAATGGTGGAGATACGAGGCAAAAGTCTGTCTTTAATGGTTTAAATTCTCTTCCATCTACTGCTGAGAAAGTTTTAATTCATGATGGTGCTAGATGCTTAATTGGTCCCGACTTGATAAACAAATGTGCTATGGAATTAGAACAAAATGATGCAGTTATTTTAGCTACCAAGGTTACCGATACAATAAAGATTGTTGATAATCGAGGTTATATAAAGGAAACACCAAGTAGACAAAATTTATGGGCAGCTCAAACGCCTCAGGGTTTTTTAGTAAAGAGATTAAGAAAAGCTCATGAAATGGCAATTGAGAAAAATTGGACGGTTACAGATGATGCCTCACTATTTGAAATGTTAAATTGGCAAGTAAAAATAATTGAGGGAAATTCTGCAAATATAAAAATTACATCACCACTAGATCTGAAAATAGCAAAGCTAATTTTAAAAGATTTTTAATAAGAAGGGATATGAATAGTAAGTTTTCCATTGTTCCCATTTAATGTTGCTTCACAACCTAAAGGGATGCATGCATTACCAGATAAATGTCCTATAGGGAGGTCAAAAAGAATAGGAATATCAAATTCTTGAAGCCTCTCAATTATTAATTTTTTGAGTAAGCCGTTCCATTCAGTCGTACACACTTCATCTGAAAAACTTCCGAATCCAATACCTGAAATCCCATTCAATTTGTTTGTCATTCTTAAATAAGTTAACATTCGATCAATTTTATAAATGTCTTCGTTTATGTCCTCAAATATTATTATTTTCCCTTTTAATTCAGGGAAATGATCAGTACCAATTAGAAAAGATGCAATAGTTAGATTTGAAACAACAATTTCTCCTTTTGCTATGCCTTCTTTTAAAGGTAAACCCTTAATATCATCAACATATCCCTCAAAAAGTAAATTTCTTAGTCTTCTTAAACTCCAATCAGGTTCTTTAAAAAGAGTGGTAATCATAGGTCCATGAATCGAGCCAAAAGATCCTTTTGAATATTTTGATAACAACAGTGAACAGGTATCAGAGAATCCAATCATCAATCCATTACCCCAATTTGGATTTTTTTCTAAAAGTCTTGCGGCGCCCCATCCACCTTTAGCGAAAATGGTGACTTTCTCATTTTGAGCTTTTTCAAGTTCTTTAAATCTTGTTTGATCATCTCCAGCAAAATACCCAAACTTTCTTGAGAGGATATTATTGTGAACTATCTTCAATCCCCATGTTTTTAAAATATCTATGCCCTTTATAAAATCCTCTTCATTTTCTATGAAAGAGCTTGGAGCTAAAATGTGAATCTTATCTCCTTTTTTTAACTTAACAAGCATTCTTTTTATAAGTTATGAGGCGATGATGAATCCCAACAATATTAAGCCTCCATATATAGATTGGTTTTTAAAATGATCACCAATTTTTTTTATGGATTGTTTACTTTCAGGAAATATTTTCAAAATATCTTTTTGCATTAAAAATCCTGTTATTAACCAAATTGGCCAAAAAATAAAAGTTAGTTGATTGATGACAGCGCATATTGCAAGAAAACTTGAAGTTAAAAAATAACAAATTTGAATAGTTTTTTTTGTATTGGAAGCAAGGTTAACTGCGGAACTGTTTACTCCAATTTGAATATCATATTTTTTATCAGCCAAAGCATATACAGTATCAAAACCAAAAGTCCAAAAAATCGTAGCGAGCCAGCAAAATAATAAAACAATACTATTGATATTACCTTCGTTCGCAGCCCAAGGTATTACAACTGAGAATCCCCAGCATATTGATAAGATAAATTGCGGATATTTAAACCATCTCTTTGCAGAAGGGTAAATTAAAATTAAAGGTAAAGCAAAAAAAGCAAGTGAAAGAGAAAGTAGTCTTCCATTTTCTGGAAGCGACATAGTTAAAAAGAAACTACATATAATCAAAAATATAAGTATTAAGTATGCTGTTTTAGTACTGATTTTATTTGCAGCAAGAGGTCTGTTTTTGGTCCTTAAGACTTTTTGATCTATTTTCTTATCCCAAATATCATTAGCAACACAACCTAAGCCACTAACTAATAATCCACCGATTATAATTTTCAACAACATGTAGATGCTTGGATTTGATTCGGGAGTAAGATATAAACTCCATCCAGCAGGAATAAGTAGAATAAGTCTCCCTGTAGGCTTATTCCACCTTAATAATTCAAAAAGGATATTTATTTTAGAATTTAGGTCTTTCTTTATCACAGGATCTTTATTTCATAACTTTAAATAATCTAACTAGAAATTAGGCAAATCTATAATTTAATAATCAATCTTAAGTATATTAATTACGGTATTTAGAATCTCTATTTTTTAGAGAATAAAAATGATACAGAAAAAAAAATTAAGCAATCTGCAAGAAAAAGATATTTCTGTAGCCTCAATTGATATTGGAACCAACTCCACTCATCTCTTAATCGCTGAGATTAATTCAGATCTCAAATCCTTTTCAATAAAATTTACTGATAAATCTACAACACGTCTAGGGGAGAGAGATGAAGAGGGAAATCTTACTGAGGAATCAATTCAAAGAGTTTTAAAGACCCTACAGCGTTTTAAAGAGTACTGCAAAAGTAATGGTGTTAATCAAATAGTAACTGCTGCAACGAGCGCTGTTAGGGAGGCTCCAAATGGTCGAGACTTTTTAAATAGGGTGCAAAGTGATGTAAATATTCAAATAGAACTTATAAGCGGATCTGAAGAGGCTAGATTAATTTATCTTGGCGTTTTGTCTGGGATGGTTTTGGAAGATAAGTCTTACGTAATTATTGATATAGGTGGTGGTTCTACAGAATTAATACTTGCAGATCAAAAAGACGCGATAGCTCTTACAAGTTCTAGAGTTGGAGCTGTTAGGCTCAAAAATGATTTTTTTCTTGATAGTGAACCCATCGATAGAGAAAGATCTAAATTTTTGAGAACTTTTATTCAAGGCTCCTTAGAACCATCGATTGAAAAAATTAAAAGGAGATTACAAAGAGGAAAGGCGGTCTCAATGATTGCCACAAGTGGAACTGCAATCTCACTAGGAAATTTAATTTTATCTGACCTTGGGCAGCCAAAACAAAAGATGCATGGTTATAAATTTAAAGAAGAAAATTTAGAGGGTGTCTTGGAAAAATTAATAAAAATGCCAACTTCTGAAATAAAGAAAATTCCTTCACTCAGTGAAAGAAGATCAGAAATAATAATTCCAGGTGCATTAATTCTAAAAACCTCAATGGAGATGTTGAATTTAAATCAGTTGACAATAAGTGAGAGGGCCTTAAGGGAAGGATTAGTAGTTGATTGGATGCTTCGCCAAGGAATAATAAAAAATGAATTTAATATTCAAAGTAATATTAGGAAAACTACCATAGTTCATCAAGCTAGAAAGTTTGGTGTTGATAAGGAAAGATCTAAGAAAGTGACTAATATCGCATTTCAAATCTATGATCAAACTAAAAATATTTTTCATAACGATACTGATTCAAAAGCAAAAGATCTCCTTTGGGCCGCCTGTAACCTTTATGATTGTGGGAAATACGTAAATATAAGTTCTCATCATAAACATTCTTGGTATTTAATTAAAAACTGCGAATTATTGGGATATTCTCAATCCGAGACAAATAATATTGCTTCAATAGTTAGATATCACAGAAAGACTTTACCAAAAAAAAGACATGAATCTTGGCAAAGTTTACTCTCAAAAGAAGATAAAACATTAGTACTTGAAATGTCCTTAATTTTAAGATTAGCGGCCTCTCTGGATCAAAGACCTGAAAATGTATTATCTTCGATAAAAATTAAATTACTAAATAATATTATTGCAATTGAACTGATACCTTCAAAATCAAATCAAGATCTTCTTCTCGAAAAATGGAGCTTAGAGTTATGTAGTAAGGTGGTTAAAGAATTAAAAAATTTAGATTTGAAAGTAGTTTAATTTTTATTTATAAGTTCTTCTTTAGGAACTTGATTTTGGAATGATTCTGAAAAAATATTAAAAATTAAAGATGAAGCTAATAGGCCTAAAGTTCCTGAAATTAAAATAAAGATAATAACCTTCATAGAATTCTGATTCTTAAAGTTTCGGTCGGTTTTTGCTTTTATTGAGACTTCTTGAACTATTTCTTCGATGTTTATTTCTTTCCGTTCAGTTTTGAATTCGCTCATTATAAAATCTGTATCAACTTTCAGCTTTTCAGAAATCCTACGAACCATTGCTTTTATAAAAACTTTTTCCGGTAAATGATCTTCATTACCCTCCTCTATAGCCTGAAGTTGGTGAGATCCAATTTTTAAATCAGAGGCTAATTCTTCAATTGATTTATTTCTGCTTACTCTTGCTTCTTTAATGAAATTGCCAATTCTTTTTAAAGATGAATTATTTTTGGGATTGTTGTCTGAATTATTAGATTTTATTTCGTCCAAAGCAATTAATTTTTCCCCAATTATAGTGTTATATATCTATCTATCAACTTTATTCAATTATTTGCCCCCTGAAGAGATGCTTGTAAGATGGATTATAGAGATTAGACCTATTTGCAATAGTGTTAATTGCAGGACTAACAATATAAACAGTAGTTCTAATAAGTTCTTTCTCAAGAGTAAATTTTTCCATATCCTTCAATTCAATTAAAGATGTCCAACCATCATCCCATGATACTCTATAACCAACAATTACTTTAGTGTCTGGAGGGTAAAATTCTAATAAAGTTTCTTGAGAACTTTTTATGTGTCTAGCACTCAAATAAAGACATAAAGAGGATTTGTGCTTGGCAAGATCTTTAAGTGATTCTTTCTCAGGCATGCCAGTTCGGCCTCCTGCTCTAGTCAAAATTATAGTTTGAGTTATATCTGGAATTGTAAGCTCGGCCTGATGATAGGCGGCAGCGACCTGAAAAGCACTAACCCCAGGTATTACTTCAGTCTCGATATCTTTTTGTTTTAATATATCTAGTTGTTCTTTAACTGCACCATAAAGGCATGGATCTCCATCATGCAATCTTATAACAGTTTTGCCTTCATTGAATCTTTCTATCATTATTGTGGTGATTTTTTCTAGAGTAAGAGTACTGGTTTTTATTTTTTCAGCACCTTCAAGTGAAAAATTTATAATTTTTTCAGGAATTAAAGAATCAGCCCAAAATATCACGTCTGCAGATTCTATTTTTTTTAAAGCTTTGATTGTTAATAAATCAGGATCGCCTGGACCAACTCCAATAAAAGAGATCTTTCTATCCATTATTTCTTGTTTTGTTTTTATATGATTTTAATCTTAAAAAGAATATTCCAATTAATCCAGAGGAAAATAAAAAAATACTAATAAACTGGGCCATGCGTAGTCCTTCATCACAAAAGGGAGGAATTCCCCCAATACATAAAGGATCAATTCTTAAACCTTCAATCCAGAATCTTCCAAAACTATAGCCAATTAAATAAAGACAACTAATAAAGCCAGGCCTCACTGAGTTTTTATTTTCCTGTTGGTAAAAAATAGTAATCAATAATATAAAAATTAAAAAATTCCATAATGATTCATAGATAAATGTTGGATGGAAAAACTGGTAATTTATAAACTCTATTGGCCTATTTTGTATGGGTATAAATAACTTCCAAGGTAAATCTGTAGGTATTCCAAAAGCTTCATTATTGAAGAAATTCCCCCATCTACCAATAGATTGGCCAAGAATAATAGATGGAATTAATATATCTATAAAGGTCTTTAAATGAATATTTTTAGATTTGCAAAAAAATAAAATACATAAAAATCCTCCAATTAAGCCTCCATGGATTGCTATGCCCCCTTGCCAAATTGCAAGAAAAGAGGGAATTTGAATTACATTATTAAAAAGGTCAAAAGAAGTAAAAAAGTTATTACCACTATATTGTCTCCATTCGAAAATTACATAGTACGCTCTAGCTCCAATGATTGAAGATATTATTAAGGAGGGTAAAATATCACTTATATATTGAGGATTAATATTTCTTGATTTTGCAAGCTTTTTAGAAATAAAAAGTCCTATTACTACTGATATGGAAATTAGAAGACCATACCATCTTATAGTTAGAAAACCTAAATTTAAAAATGTGTCTCCAGGGGATTGAATAAAAGCTTGATATGTAAGCATTTAAAGGTTAATTAAACACCCTCAGCAGCTTGTACTTTTTCAACCTGCTTCTTCTTGAGTACTAAGAGTATTTGAGTTAGGCCTACACCTATAAAAAATGCAATTAATCCTATTATTCTATAAGGGCTTTGTAGCACTACTTCAGCATCTAGTTGTCCAAAACCTCCTACATTAGGGTCATTAGTGAGAGGATCTCCTGCACTTATTTGGTCTTGTTCTTTCACAATAAGTTCAGGACCAACGGGAACAGCCTCGGTAAATATATCCCCGTTCTCATTCTCAATATTAATTTGATAACTACCATCTTCAATAGTTTCTATTGAATTGATTGTACCTGAAGAAGTAGAAGTGAATATTACATTATTACTCTTGTCACCAGTCGGATAAACTTGCCCTCTACCTCTATTCCCTCCTATATGCAATGAGTACTTTCCGTAGTGATACTCTTTATTATTAGCTGGATTAGGGGAAAGGACTGGAAAAACGATTTCTTTATTAGTATCTCCTGGTAATGGCCCGACAAGAATTATATTGTCTTTTTCTTCGCTGTAATTAGTAAAGTAAACCCCCTCGGTTTCTTCTTTTATTTCATCAGTCCACCTTTCTTGAGGAGCTAATTTAAAGCCATCAGGAAGCATAACTACAGCCCCAACTTGTAAAGGAACCTCTGATCCGTCAGCACCTATTTCCTTTATGTCATCTTTATATGGGATTTTGACTACAGCTTTGAAAACACTATCAGCTCCAACAGATTGAGGGACCTCTGCAATAGTTGGCATTTGTGCTAGATGGCAATTTGCGCAGACTATCTTTCCTGTGGCTTCTCTGGGAGATGCATAATTCTGCTGCGCCCAAAATGGATAAGCAAAAGAGGATCTTGGGAAAATTACAATGCTGGAAATCAAAAGCAGTGTGCAGATAAAGAAAGTTGTTTTTTTCATAATTTGGTTTTTAAAATTAATCATTCTCTTAGGCCCACCAAGGATTTTCATTAGTTCTAAAATCTGTCTCTGACCACTGTTTTACAAGTACAGCATCATCATCTACATCAACATGCGCCAAGGCTAAAGATAAAGGCGCAGGTCCTCTTACTACTTTCCCATTTGTGTCATATTGACTTCCATGACAAGGACATATGAATTTATTGGCACCGCTATCCCATGGAACAACGCATCCTAAATGGGTACAAATAGCATTTAGTCCGAATTCTCCTATATCTCCTTCACTATTAACAATTAAGTAAGTTGGATCTCCTTTGAGACCTTGCACTAAACTTCTATCTCCTGCTTGATGACTTGCTAGCCAACCGGTCTTCGTTACTGGATTACCTAATTCATCTTTTGCAGAAGTTCCGCCCCCACCGCCGCCAGCTCTTAGTGGCATAAAATAATTTGCTACAGGATATAAAGCTCCTAATGCGACACCAGTTGCTGTTCCAAATGTAAGAAGATTCATAAATTGCCTTCGACCCATGGATGGGACGTCATTGGAACTTAATTGAGTCATTCGATACTAGAAACTGTTATTTATTAGTTATTATGAATCAGATTGCATGATTTCTGTTGCAAATAGATAGGACTTTTAATAATTTAAAGTATAAGTTTTTATGAGATTGTTTATTATTAAATTATGAAGCCTTTAGTAGTAGATGAGATTATCCATTACTTGATTCATCGGTGGGGTAAAAAATATGATTTTAGACTTTTCAAAAGAGGAAAATATTTATATTTTCAAATGATGTGGGGTTTTTTAGGACAAGAATCTTTTCCATTAACTGAAGTGGAATATAAAAAATCAATAGCAGATAAAATTGAAATATTAAATAGATGCGGATATTCAGATGAAGTAAGGGAATGGCTTAAAAAAGTAAATTCAAGACCAAGATTAGGAAGAGCTGTAAGCCTTCAACTAAACATTAATGATAGGATGAAAGAGTTTTTGATTTAAGGCTTTCAGATATGTAAGTTAGCCCAGCTCCAACAAAAAATAGAAATATTATCGAAATTGAGAGCAATGACATAGTTAAAGGATCTGTTGAAGGTGTAATTACTGCGGATAAGATCGCAGAGGAAATTACCACTATTTTCCAATTTGAAAGCATTTTTTTTGTAGTAATAATACCAAGTGAACCAAGAATAAATTGCAAAACTGGTAATTGAAATGCTATAGCAGTACTAGACATTAACAATAAAACAAAATCAAAATATCTCTCTATGGACCATGTTGGTTCAACTATATCAGCTCCAAAATTTATAAAGAAATTTATTGCCGCAGGAACTAATATCCACCAGGAAAAAAGCAAGCCAAGAAAAAATAATAAGCCTGATCCAAAAACAGCTGGTAATATAAGGTTTTTTTCTTTTTTAGTTAAACCTGGTGAAATAAATAATATTAATTGATAAAAAATGTATGGAATAGAGACGATTATTCCGCTATATCCCGCTATTTTTATGGCAACAAATAAAAATTCTCCAGGAGCAAGTTGTAATAAATGTATGTCACTTGCTGGAATCTCCAAAAAAGAAATTAAAGGCTTAATTATTAAAAAACTAAAAGAAATGCAAATTAATATCGAATAAATAGAATTTAGTACTCTTTGCCTTAGCTCCTCCAAATGATCAGTAAAACTCATCGAATCATAATTATTATTATTAATATCTTCTTTCCTTTTCATTATTGATCTTATTTTATAGTTTGAAATAGATATTAATTTATTTTATTTATAAAAAGCGTAATTTTTGATTATTTAGAAGCTAGGAATTATTTACTTAATTTTGGATTCGTCGGATCAGGTAATAAAAATGGAGGAGCGTCATTTAAAGAAGATTCTCCATATGTTTCATATTCTCTATAACCACCCATTTTCCCATTTGTTTTCATCAAAGCACTTACGAAAGCAAGTAATAGAAAAACAGTTGGGGCTCCAATAATTAGTGCTGCTCCGAATAAATATCCTACAATAAATTCTGGGAAACTATGATTACCCAAAAATTCGTGAGTTCCAAGTAGAAAATCTATCATTTAAAAAATTATTTTCTTTATTATAAGCT
>QBZO01000026.1 GCA_003282225.1 Prochlorococcus sp. AG-335-I21 | reverse complement strand
TTCAATTGCAGCAATGATAATTACTACGGAAGTTGCGGTTGCTGATGTCCCAGAACCAGAGGCAGCACCTGGAGGAACAGGGGCAGATCCAATGGGTGGCATGGGTATGCCAGGAATGGGCGGCATGGGCGGCATGGGTATGCCAGGAATGGGTGGCATGGGTATGCCAGGAATGATGTAAAAACTTAGCTGGCTTTTTTCTCGTTATTAATCCATTTTCTCAAGTTTTTTATATTAGGTAATGGCAATTCTTCTCTATCTTTATATTCACTTTCATTTTTATAAGACCCATAAATATCTTTATTAATAATTTTAGTGTTATTTGATTTTTTTGTTTCTTTAGGTTTAAATTCTATCTCTTCTTCGTATTGAACATTTTTTAATAATTCCAAATTGATTTGATTCTGACTTGCCTCTGCCTGATCCTCTTCTGTTAATTCCAAATTGATTTGATTCTGACTTGCCTCTGCCTGATCCTCTTCTGTTAATTTAAATTCATCTTGATCTTTAACAAATAGTTCATTCAAAGATTCAGGTCCAAATCTATGTGCCCATACATTAATTATATTTTCTAACATCAAATGATTTTTTTCAAAAGATGCTTTTTGGTAAGTATCTTTTAGATGATCTTTTAAAAACATAAATTTATTAATTTAATTTTCTATTTAACAGTGGTCTTATAATAATTAATGAAAAAACTGTTAAAGAAAATAATATTGAGATACAACTCTTACAAGTTAAATCACCATATGGTGCGTGTAAAGCCACCACATCTAAATTCATAGTTTGAGTATAAGCAATCCTGATAGGTTCAATCGCAAAAGTTAATGGATTTAAGGAGGCTAGCCACCCTAACCAATTTGGCATAAAAGAAATGGGTGCTAATGCAGTACTTGCAAAAAGAAGAGGCAAATTTATTACAAATATAAGAGCAATCAATTCAATATGACCAGGCAAAACAAAAGCCAAACATAGGCTTATTGATGTCACAAAGAGTACTAATAGTATTAATGTTGTAAAAACAATTCCTAGCCCATAAAAGTCAGGCCATCCATAACCCAAAACAAATGAAACAATCATTATCACAATACTTTGAACAAAACTCAGAATAGTTATGTAAAAGAATGAAGATAAAACAATAGACAATCTACTCGCTAGAGGTGCCACAAGTAACCTATTTAAAAAGCCAAACTCTCTATCAAACATTAAAGGCAAGCCTGAATTCAACGCACCACTAAAAGCAGTAAAAACAATTAGTCCTGCTCCCAAAAAATTTCCATAAGAATCAACTCCTGGTAGAAAACCTTCAGGAGCTTTTGAGAAAAGAGCTCCAAATAAAAAGAGCCAAATTATAGGTTGCAATATGCCCGCTAAAAGAGTAGAAGGTCTTCTTTTTAATTGGATAAATAATCTTTTGGTTAAAGCAACAGTTTCTTGATATAAAAAAAATAAATTATATTGTTTTAATTCCATTATTTAAGAACTTTTAATCATTATTATAATTAGTTATCAAAAAATTTAATATTTTTATCTCATTGATTGCTTCGATTCTTTTTTTAGATCTCTTTTACCAGTCATGGAAATTTCAGCATCTAATAATGTTTTGCCAGTCGCCTGTAGATATACATCATCCAAGCTAGGTTGACTTTGAGCAAGAGAAAAAATTTCAAACTTTGAAAAAGCTAATTCTACTTTTAGTTTTGTGAGCAAATCCTTTTCCTTATCTACTACAAAATTAATTGAATAACCTTGCGCCTTATTTATTATAATCTGACTTATTCCATTGATTGAGGATAAAATTTCACTTATTTTTTTAGACTCTTCATGAGTACTAAATTCTCTTACTTTTAAAGTTATCCTTTCTCCTCCTAATTTATTTTTAAGTTGAGCGGGTGTTCCTTGAGCTATAACTTTTCCATCATCAATTATTACCAAACTATCGGCTAATTTATCAATTTCATCAAGATAATGACTACTTAAAATAATAGTCATGCCATCATTCTTTAAATCTTTCAAAAGTTGCCAAATTATATTTCTACTTTCAATATCCAACCCTACCGTTGGTTCATCTAATATTAAAACTTTGGGCAAATGTAAAAGGCCTGCAGCCAAATCTATTCTTCTTTTCATTCCTCCTGAATATGTTCCGCATTTTCTATCAATCCAATCATTCATCTCTAATTGATTTATTAATAATTTTATTCTTTCGTATTTTTCCTTTTTATTCATATGATATAAATCCGACTGAAAATCTAATAACTCTCGCCCTGTAAGGATTTTATCGAGAGCAATATCTTGAGCCACATAACCAATTAATTCTCTAATTTTTCTTGGATTTTTAATTAAATTGATATTATTTACAAAAACCTCACCACCATCTGGTTCTACTAAAGTAGCTAGTATTTTTATGAGAGTAGACTTACCTGCACCATTTGGACCTAGGATTCCAAATAATGTACCTGCATTAATTTCCATTGATAAATCTTTTAATGCCTGAATATCAGAATATGATTTTGAAAGATCCGTAATTTGTACATAATTCATCAAACTAGAATTTATCCTTTAATACCTAACATTAATCTAATAATTAAAGTATGACTTTAATGATAAGAACATTTGCATAGACTGATGTTCAAAATCGACAGAAAGTTGAGTTCTTGAAATTAATAGCAACAGACAAATACCAAACATATAAAGTATTGACCATCTGAATAATCCTTTAGCTTTTTCTAAATCGTCTGGTGAACTTTTTAATCTATTTATTAATTGTAAAAGTCTTCCATTAAAAGGTAAAAGCATTATAAAATAAAGAAGTCCTCCCTCAGGTAAAGCAAAAACACCAAGAATACTCATAAAAACAGTTGCCCATCCGTAGCGAGAAATAGCTTTGACGGTAAATGCTGAACCCTTAACAGAAGGGAGCATAGGTATACCTACAGACGCATAATCATCTTTTAATAAAATGGCAAGAGCCCAAAAATGAGCTGGGGTCCATAGCATTACCAAACCAAACAGCCACCAACCACTAAGGCCTATATGCCCCGTGGCTGCAGAAGCTCCTACTAAAGGAGGAATAGCTCCTGCTACTCCACCAAAAACAATATTTTGAGTGGTTCGTGGTTTAAGAATTATCGTATATAAAATCACATAACTACATAATCCCAGCAATGTTAACCCGGCAGCCAAATAATTTACCCCACTTATTAAAAGCATTGCAGCTGCCAGTGTGCAGGATACTGCACCTAAAAAAACAGTATTAGATGATAATTTACCTGAGGGTAAGGCTCTATTACTTGTCCTTTTCATCCTTTTATCTAAGTCCATTTCCCACAAGCAATTAAGAGCTCCAGCTGCCGCGGCTGCCAAGGCGCCGCCTCCTAAAGTACATATAAGTTTAGGTGAGGATAATGGCCATTCTTCCGTTAATGCCATGCCTCCCAAAGTTGTAGCTAGTAATAGTGGGATCAACCTAGGTTTAGCAACTTCAAGCCAAGCAGGTAATTTTACTTTTTTTCTTGAAGGTACAACTTGTTCACGAATAGAGGTCTGGACGTTTAAGTTTTCTAAATTACTTTTCATGAGTTTAAACCTACTAATAATGAATTAAGTGGTTGATTGATTTTTTTATTTAAATAAGGATTCCTAAAAATCAACGATGTTAGAATCGCAATTAATAATGAAGCATTTAGTTGATGGCCAATAACAAAAACAGGTTCACTTAAATTAGTTTTAAGGCTTAATATCCCAAGAACAATCTGGGAAATTAAAAGAAAAAAAAGTGAGCAAAGGTATCTCCAATTATTGAGGAACAAATTTTGTTTATATATTGAGATAGCCAAAATACATAAAATCGAAACAGAAATTGGGATAGCAAATAATTTATGAGTATCTAATATTAAACATTGTTTATTAAAAGATAAGCAGAGATGTGTAGACCAAGTTGATGAAAGCCTTACTCCAATAAAAGATTGAACTAAAGTGAGTATTAGGGGAAAAAATAATAATATCTTCCACCAAGTCAATGATTTATTAACCCCATTACCTTCTAGATTCTGATTGATAGTTATTGTTGTTATTAGGAGTAAAAAAGCTGTCAAAAGATGAGCAGTAACTGAGTAGGAATTAAGTAGATTAATTACTGTTAATGCTCCAATAGAGCCTTGAACAATTACTAAGAAGACTAATAATGAATAAGATTTTGGTAACCAATTTGGAAGATTTTTTCTCCAAATTATTGAAAGTATAAATTTAGAAAGAATTAACAGCCCTACTAGGAAAGCATCCAAACGATGGAACCATTCTAGAAAAACTCTTAAATTCATGTGATTAAGAGGTAGGAAAGTTCCATAACATAAAGGCCAATCAGGGCAAGCAAGACCTGCCTCCATAACCCTAGTAGCTCCTCCAATAACTATTAAAGCTATCAATGCCAATACGCAATGGTTTCCCAATTTAAGAAAAACTGACTTGAATTTTGATTGATATATTTCGTTTTTTAACAAATTATTCAAAGCTCCTCTTTTTGCATACTAATTTAGATTCAAATATCAAACATTAATTAAAAGTAAATGTTTTATTTTTAAAATTTATTTGTTTTTTTAATCTTTTTTTCCTGACATAAACCTATGAAAAGTTATTGATAATACTTCTTTTATTTTTTAAATCTTAAGAAGTTGTGAATTTCAATAATTTTCCATTAACAAACAATGCAAAATTAAAAAAATTGAATATGTTGAGAATATAAATAACATTTTTTACCTCAATTGTTAAATAAAAACTTTTATTTAATACTTATAATTTCCGCTGTATTTGGTATATCTTTTTGGATCGGATTTAATGTTAACTTACTTCCTGTTGAAGCAAGTATAAATGCCCCTATATATGATGAGCTTTTTAAAATTCTTTTTATCATTGGATTAATAATTTTCATAGGAATGACCATAGCCGTTATATATAGTTTATTTAAATTCAGAAAAAGGAAAGATCAATATGGAGATGGTATAGCTTTAGAAGGTAATTTAAGCCTAGAGATTGTATGGACAATTATCCCTTCTATTATTGTTTTAATAATAGGTTTATATAGCTACAACATTTACGATCGAATGGGAGGTATGAAAGAACTAAATCATAGCCATGAAATGATGACCTCCAACACAGAAAAGATATGGGCTGGAATCAGCCAGGCATCAAATAATGAGTTTGCTAGCAATAATTTATCTGTTGAAGTTTCAGCTATGCAATTTGCCTTTTTATTTAATTATCCGAAAGGGGAATTTATTTCTGGGGAGCTTCATGTTCCGGTTGATCATAAGGTTTCTATGAAGATGGAATCAAAAGATGTAATTCATGCTTTTTGGGTGCCAGAATTCAGAATAAAACAAGATATTATTCCTGGCCAACCTACGATATTAAATTTCACTCCTACTAAAGTTGGAAAATATCCAATAATATGTGCGGAATTATGTGGCCCCTATCACGGGGGGATGAGAGCTTCAATAATAGTTGAAGAAGAATCTGACTACAAAGATTGGTTTAACAAAAACACAAAAACTGAGGTTAGCTTATGACGATATCAATTGATTCAAAGGATTCCAATAATAGTCTTCAACCTAAAGGATGGCTTAGATACTTTAGTTTTAGTCTCGATCATAAAGTAATTGGTATTCAATATCTTGTATGTGGGTTTCTTTTTTATTTAATTGGAGGAACTTTAGCGAGTGCAATAAGAATTGAATTAGCAAGCCCAATGTCTGACTTTATGCAGAGAGATGTATACAACCAAGTTTTAACATTGCACGGAACAATAATGATTTTCTTGTGGATTGTCCCTGTAGTAAATGGTGCATTTGGGAATTATTTAATTCCTTTTTATGTTGGAGCTAGAGATATGGCATTCCCAAGATTGAATGCTGTAGCTTTTTGGCTTATACCTCCTTCCGGTTTAATGTTAGTAGCAAGTTATTTTGTTGAAGGAGCAGCACAGGCAGGATGGACTGCATATCCACCTTTGAGCATAACCACCCCTCAATCAGGACAACTTATTTGGATAATGAGTGTTTTATTGCTCGGAGGTAGCTCTATCTTCGGAGGAATAAATTTCATTGCGACAATTATCAAACTAAGGAGACCAGGATTAAAGTTGATGCAATTACCTATGTATTGCTGGGCGATGCTAGGCACAAGTTTATTAGTAGTTTTGTCAACTCCAGTTTTAGCGGGAACATTAATATTACTAAGCTTTGATATAGTGGCTCATACCGGTTTCTTTAACCCTGTTTTAGGTGGAAATGTAGTCGTTTATCAACATTTATTTTGGTTTTATTCTCATCCCGCTGTTTACATAATGGTTCTTCCTGCTTTCGGCTTGGTTAGTGAAATTCTTCCAGTGCATTCAAGAAAGCCACTTTTTGGATATACCACAATGGTTTTTTCAATAATGGGGATAGTAGTTCTCGGTCTAGTAGTTTGGGCTCATCATATGTTTACAAGTGGTACCCCTCCTTGGATGAGATTATTCTTTACTATTGCAACTGCGTTCATAGCAGTTCCAACTGGAATTAAATTTTTTAATTGGGTTGCAACCTTATGGGGCGGGAAAATATCTATCAATAGTGCAATGTTATTCTCATGTGGATTTATTATAAATTTTGTATTTGGTGGCATTACAGGAGTTGCTCTTGCTCAGGTACCTTTTGATATACATGTGCATGATACATATTTCGTAGTTGCTCACTTCCACTATATAGTTTATGGGGGTACTGTTTTTATTATCTTTTCATCTATATATCATTGGTTCCCAAAGGTAACTGGTAAGTTAATGAGTGAAAAACTTGGGATACTACATTTTGCTATAACTTTTATTGGCTTTAACTTATGCTTCGCTCCTCAACATTGGCTCGGTCTAAATGGAATGCCTAGAAGAGTGGCGGAATATGACCCTCAATTTCAATTTGTTAATCAAATTAGTAGTGTTGGAGCTCTCTTAATGGCTATAAGTACTATTCCATTTTTAATTAATATATTTTTGAGTATTAGAAATGGAAAGGATTCTGGGGATAATCCCTGGAATGCTTTAACTCCTGAATGGTTAACATCATCTCCTCCACCTGTTGAAAATTGGATAGGTGAAGCACCTTTAGTTGAAGAACCTTATGGTTATGGAAAACCAATATCTCAAGAAAATTAAAAAAATCATGACAACTCTAGATAGTTCAAAAGAAATCAAAAAAAATGATAGTGAAGTAAGTGAACATCATGAAGACTTTAGGATGTTTGGATTAATAACTTTTTTGATAGCAGATGGGATGACTTTTGCAGGTTTCTTTGCTGCCTACCTTACATATAAAGCAGTTAATCCTTTACCAGATGGTGCTATTTATGAATTAGAACTTCCCATACCTACATTAAATACAATTTTATTGCTTGTAAGTAGCGCGACTTTCCATAAAGCAGGAAAAGCTCTTCTTAAAAATAAAAATTCTTATACTCAGAAATGGTTGATAGTTACTGCTCTACTTGGGATTACCTTTTTAATATGTCAACTATTTGAATATTTCAATTTGCCGTTCGGACTAACGGATAATTTATTTGCAAGTACTTTTTATGCCCTAACAGGCTTTCATGGTTTACATGTAACTTTAGGGACATTAATGATACTAATTATTTCTTGGCAAACAAGGCCAAAGGAAGGAAGAATTACTAATCAAAATATGTTCCCATTAGAAGCTGTTGAATTATATTGGCATTTTGTAGATGGAATTTGGGTTATTTTATTTATCATTTTGTACCTCTTGTAATAAAGGATTTATTCTTTAAAAATCTATTTTTTATTAACTTATATTGCCACAATTCTCATTTTTAGTAAGAATATATAATAAGAAAAAGCTCATATAATGCTTGTAGGAAAAGAACTTCTTGAAAAATCTAAATTACTCAGCAAGAAATCTGAGGATGAAATAGCAAGAGGGTGTGGATATGTAGGTCCAAGTGGAAGAGTCTTAAGAAAAAGTTTTTATAGAGCACTAATTGAAGCGAAGGGTTATAAGTTAAGTAATAGTGGCCCTAGTAGGTCTGGGAACAGATCTTCAAGAGGGAGGCAAGCAGAATTTAAAACCAAAGTTCATGGCAACGGCAACTTATTGATAGGTCATGCCTATACAAAGAAATTAGGATTAGAGCCTGGTCAAGAATATAAAATTGATCTTAAAAAAGATTCTAAAATTATCTCCCTTACTCAACTAAATTAAAACTATTATTTATTCCAGCCGTTCTCTTTAAGCCAATTTGAGGAGATTTCTTGAGAAGAGTTTTTTGAATCTATATTCTGATTAAATTCAAGTAGTTTTTCTACATATTTAATTAATGCATCTCCTTCTAGGTTTACACTATCGCCTATTGCTAAATTTTTGAGATTAGTGTTTTCCCAAGTATGTGGAATAATTGCGATTGTAAAAATTTCCCCTTGATTTTCAGATTTTGCAATTGTAAGGCTAATGCCATTAACGCATATACTTCCCTTATCTACAACATATTTGGAAAATTTTTTATTTTGCCATTTAATTGATAAAAGCCAAGATTTTTCAAGTTTTTCTATATTTTCAACTTTTCCCAAACCATCAATATGTCCACTAACTATATGGCCACCAAGACGATCCGAGATCCGCAAAGCAGGTTCTAAATTAACTAATTGATTAATACTAGATTTTTCTCCTAAAGTAGTCTTTTTAAAAGTTTCTTCACTTACATCTACTTTAAATTGATTATTTGAAATCTCTTTTACTGTTAAGCAAATTCCATCAACTGCGATACTATCACCTATTTGCATATCAAAAGGCTGGTCCAGAATTTCAATAATTAAGAGGTTTTTTTCTTTTTTAAGTTTTCCTATTGATTGAACTATTCCTGTAAACATAACTTTAAATAAAGATTATTTGAAAAACTATTATTAACTTTGATTTACTTTAAAACATTTTCTACTATAAATAAATTAAAAAGTTATTAAGTAGGTATTAACCATATAAAGATGATAATTCATTCTAAGAAAAGATCATTTGGGAAAGCGTGCCATGTAAGTTTGTTTACTTTAGGGACAATGAGAGCGACAGAAAATCTTGATAAAATGAATTACCTTATTAAAAGTGCTCATGATGCAGGTATTAATCATTTAGAAACTGCTGCTGCTTATGGTAACGCTGAAAAACTGATCGGGGAGTCATTAAAGGAATTAGAAACTTCCGAAAATATATTTAGGAAAGAATGGATAATTACTACCAAAGTATTACCTAAAGGAGATTTTAATTATCTAAAAGAGAATTTCGAAAATTCACTCAAAAATTTAAAGCTAAAGAAAATACATAATCTTGCGATACATGGAATAAACCTAGAAGAGCATTTAGATTGGGTTCTAAATGGAGAGGGACAGAAGTTTTTAAAATGGGTAATCAAAAAGGAATTGGTTGATCAAGTTGGGTTCAGTTCACATGGGAGTTATAAACTTATTGAAAATGCAATTAATTGTGAATTATTTAGTTTTTGCAATCTTCATATACATTTTTTAGATCAATCAAAAATAAGCCTTGCCCAACTAGCTTTAAAAAAGCAAATGGGTGTATTAGCTATATCACCTGCTGATAAGGGTGGAAGATTATATGCTCCTAGCGAAACTTTATTAAAAGCATCTGCTCCATTCCATCCTTTGGAGCTAGCTTATAGATTTTTACTATCGAAAGGAATCACAACTCTATCTTTAGGAGCTACAAAATTTGAAGATTTTTATATTGCTAAAAAGCTTATAAACTCAAGTCAAAAACTTTCATCTTCTGAAATTAGTGCATTAGAAAATATCGAAACACTTGCGAATGAAGAATTAAAGTCTACAAAATGTGAGCAATGCAGATCTTGCTTACCATGCCCAAGTGAAATCCCTATTCCTGAAATACTTCGTTTGAGAAATATATCTATTGGGTATGGTCAATTAGAATTTGCTAAAGAAAGATATAATCTAATAGGGAGGGCAGGCCACTGGTGGGAAGAAAAAGATGCCTCTTTTTGCTTAAATTGCAATGAATGCATTCCAAAATGTCCTAGTAAATTAAATATTCCAGCTTTATTAAAAGAAACTCACAACTTATTAATTGAAAAGCCTAAAAAAAGATTATGGGATTTATGATTGCTTCCACAAATTTTCTAGACTTAACTTCTCTTCGTTATTTAAAGGTGAAAAGGACCAACTATTTTCCCAACAATTTTTAGATGGACCATAATTATTATTTTCAATTTTTATATTGTATTTATCCTGAGAATATTCATTTTTAAAAGGTAAATACCAACCTTGATTAGCTAATTTATCGATAATAGCCCTTTTTTCTAAAGACTTAATCCAATCAGTTAATATTATATTATTTTTTGATTTAGTTAGAAGAAAATTCCACATTAAAGGAACGCCTTTATTTGGGAAAAAAATCGAAAGTCTTGAATCAACTCTCAGATATTTTTCGCACAGTGAAAAGGGAATAATCGCTACAGATGCATGAGAATTAATTAACCAATTTATTGAATTTTTATCCTCAAATAACATTACTTGTTTTTTAAGTTTGCTAAGTGAATTTTTCAGACTAATTCTTTTCGAAATTGAAATTAATATTCTCGGACTTTGAGGGAATATAATTTTTCCTTTCAACTTCTCATCAAGAAGAAAATCCCAAGAATTACCAGCGTTATAAATTAGATCTTTATTATTTTTTATAATTACTGCATATGGAACTACACCTATAGGAAATAATTTATTACGTTGATATTCTTTAAAACTTTTTAAAAAATCTCTCGATTTATTATCTAATATATCATTTAAAAATAAATTATTTATGTTTTGAAAACTTGCAAAATTAATACTATTAAGCCATCCATCGTTAATCAAAATAAAGTCTGATTTAGATAATTTTATTTTATTTTTTTCTAATTTAAGCTTACTAAAATTAATATTTTCTTTTTGCCAGATCGAGGGGAAGGTATCTTTTAAAGATTTTGGATAAATCGAACTTTGAAAACCAATTTTAATTTTTTTGAAAGAATTACTACATGAATTTAGAAAGAACAGGAGAGATAGTTTTCCATAATTAATGAATTGCCTTCTTGTAGGATATTTTTTCAGCATTTAACAATCCTTATTTAAGGAAATTTGACCTAACTCCTTCATTCTTTCAAGATTAACTTGACACCTTGAAACTATTTCTTCATTACTAAAACCCTTAAGAAAAGCAAGAATTGACATCCCGCCAGCTCCAACCCCCTCTTTTACATAACCTATTTCATAATCGCTCAATTCTTTAAATTTAGATGATTTAAAATTCAAAGGACTTGCCATTCCCAATAAGTTTACCTTGTGTTTTTCAGTTATTAAATCTAATAAATCACCTAATGAATTATCTTTAACCAACCATCCGGTAGTCGCTATAAAAACTAAATCAATGAATTCCTGTTTTTCTTTAGAATCAATAAATTCCAACGCAAGTAAAATTACAGCTAACATTTGGCTACCTCCAGATAATACAACAGATTGCCTTGCTAATCTTGCTCCAATCAATAGTCCAAGAGAGAACGCTTGAAATGGATCTCCGACTGAAGAAATAACATCTAAAGAATCAAAATTATTTTTTAGATTTGCTTTGAAAAGACCAGCTTTAATTACTTTTGTTTTTAAGGACCTAGGAGCCTTAATCAAACTGCTTCCTATTAAATTATTTACATTTAAGCCAAAAGCTTCCATTACTGCCTGAGCAGTTGTAGTCCCGCCTGGTACAGATTCTGAAATAAATATGGGTTGTTTCGTAGATTTTCCAATTTCTAGTCCTTTTTTGTAAAGACTCAAAACTCTCTCTTTATTCATAGATTTTCCAGTAGACAAGCATTTAGCTGGGCCTACTAAATTATTTTCAACAATTAAATGATTAAAGTAAGGTTTTTCTTTTATTCCTATAGGAACCACTATTGGAGTTGCACATATAAGTTTCTTACATACATAGCTTATTAATGCAGGAGTTACTCCTGAATTTAAAAAGGGTAATTTATATTTATGATCTTTAGAGGCCCCAAAAAGAAGGAACTCAGCATCTGCCAAAGCAGTTCTCCTTCTGGCTTTAGAATCAATTCCCGCTGCGGATATACCTTCAATTTGAGATGTTTCTGTTCCTGCAATTACAAGATAGAAAATAAAATTATTAATATCTTTTTGAAGAGCATCTACTCTTTCAGAAAATAATTTTTGATTTACTTTACTTCCAAATAACTTTATTCCTAAATACGATTTCTGCATTATTAAAATTTATATCAAAGACCTAAATCAACAAATCCATTAATTATTTTGGGAGGATCAGGAATATTTGAATTTAATCTAGGGAAAAGAGAATATGCGAGTATATGTATCGTTAAAACATAGACCATTTCTTGAAAAATTATTAATAATATTGCAACTAATTGAATAGTTTTGATCGAAGGTGAGAATGGCAAATTAAATAGTTCAATAAATTTATCTATAAGGCCATAACTTGCTCTTGTAATTATTATCCAAAGATTATCCCCAACTAAAGTTGATAAGGCAAATACCCTTATAAAAAAACCGAGTGTCCCAAGAATAAAACCTACACACCAACTAAGCCACCAATTTTTTTTCATAAACCAAGACCAGCCTAACCAAAAAGCTAATATCCCATATGGGAATAAAAATAAAGTTCCTCTAATTGGACCCATAAGTATTAATAACAAAAGAATTTGAATTATGAGACCTTCAAATGCAGTTTTAGTTCCTCTTCTCAAATGCAACAAGATTATAGGAAGAGGTAATATTAATCTCAACAATGCTCCTCCAATAGGTAAATAATATAAAGCGATCCAAAGTAATGAAGAGAGAGAGGCTAAATATGCGGGTTCAATAATATTAAGTGCCTCATTTTTATTTGAAAGTTTCATATGAAAATTTTGTATAAATATTTAATTACTTTTTATAGTTTTAGTTTTTGGATCAAAATAACGTTCAATCTTTTCTATTTCAAAATTTACATCAGAATTACTTAAAATGGTCCTTAAATTTTCAGTGGGATCTTTTGGATTTACATCTTTTAAAATGAAAATAATTTTGTATGATTTAGGCTGATAAACTTTATTTTGCAAAAATATATTTTCATCAGAAATTGTTTTTTTGTTTTTTGATTTCTTC
>QBZO01000025.1 GCA_003282225.1 Prochlorococcus sp. AG-335-I21 | reverse complement strand
TTGAGAATTCATAACAATATTCAAAGCAATATTTAAATCTTCCTTTTCTACAAGTTCTCTATTTATCAGAACAGACAAATTTTCATTTTCTTCTAGAGCATATAAAACTGGAGCAGTTAGATAACCACTTGCAAGATCGCTAACAGCTGGTTTACCCAATTGTTTATCGTTACCAGTGAAATCAAGAATATCATCGACAACCTGAAAAGCTAATCCGATATTCTTTCCAAATTCGTATAAGCGATTCAATTGTTCGTCTTCTAAATTACTTAGGACTCCAGCTGCCTTTGTACTATTTGCAATAAGAGAAGCTGTTTTACAATAACTTTTATTTATATACTTAGAAAAAGTTTGTGCCGAATCGAATCTATTTAGATTTTGCTTTATTTCACCTTCTGCTAAATCCATTATTACTCTACTAAGTAGTTTAACTACTTTTACATTATCTAAGTTTGCCAAATGCCAACTAGCTTGAGCAAATAAAAAATCTCCAGCCAGTACAGCAACTCTGGTATTAAACCTACTATGAACAGTATCAACACCTCTTCTTGTTGATGCTTCATCTACAACATCGTCATGAACCAATGATGCTGTATGAATCATTTCAGTAATCTCTGCAAGTCTTTTATGTTTGGTAGTCAAAGTAAAATCCTGAGAAATAGCTTTTGAAATCAATAAAACTATCCCAGGTCTTAACCTTTTTCCTCCGGCACTAAATAAGTGTTCAGCGGCTGCTTGCAGAATTGGATGACCCGCACCTATTAAATTTTTCAGTTCGAGAATAAGATCATCAAGATCATTTTCAACTGGTTGTAGAAGTTCTGTTACTGTATTCATAATTGACCTCTTACACATATTAAAGAATCAATCATTGCTTCGGAGGTTAACCAACTTAATTTCTTTATTAATTTCCAACCAATATTTTACTTTTTTAGAAAAATCTTCACTATTTTTAGTGACAAAAAATTTAATATTATCGTTAGAAGTGCACTCATAACTATAATAGTTTGGAATTAAAAATGAATTATTAAAGTTATTTACTAAAGCAGATGAGGGATCAATAATCCTAATATTTGAATATATTTTACTTTTTAAAACGTTATAAATCAAAGGATAATGGCTACATCCCAGTATTATCTCTTCAATATTTTCTTTTAATAAAGAATTAATATATAAATCCCATAGATTATTTAATTTATTTAAGTCTAGATTTATTTTTTCTATTTCTGGAACAAATTCAGGACATGCTTGTTGGAATACTTTTACATTTTCTCTCTTTGATTCAATTATTTTTTTATAATATGAAGTCTTAATAGTTGCAGGAGTTGCCAAAACACCAATATGTTTTTTAGTTACTATTTCTGAAACTGAATTAATTAGATCAAAACAAGGAATTTGCAAGTTATTTTCTAAAATATCTAAGGCACAAGCATTAGTAGTATTGCAGGCTATTAGTAATGCATCCAAATTTTTATCTCTAAACCAATTACAAATATCCTTTGCGATAAGTCTTATTTGTTCAATATTTTTATTCCCAAAAGGAACTCTCTTTGTATCTGCCAAGTAAAAAACCTCAATATCCTCGCGGGTTTTCATTAAAGTACTAAGGATCGTAAATCCTCCTATACCACTGTCAAATATTCCTATTTTAAGTTTCACTTTATCTTAGAAAGATATTCAAGAATACCCTTTGTAATTGCATAAGCCATCCTTTCACGATGTATAGATTTTTCTAGCCTTCTAGCATCTAACCTTCCTGTTAAAAAACCTATTTCTACAAGTGCTGCTGGCATTCTGGTATTTTTAATAACGAAATATCTACCTTGTCTCACTCCTCTATCTGGACTTCCAGGAGAAACTTTAAGTATTTGTTTTTGAATTTTTTTTGCCAATAGTCGTCCTCTCCATCCGGTGTAATAAAAAGTTTCTAACCCGTTAATATCTCTTCTTTTACCTCTTGAAGCATTCGCATGAATACTTACAAAAATATCAGCATCAGTTCTGTTAGCTATTGATACTCTTAAAGGTAAATCTAAATCAATTTCATTATTTCTAGTTAATCTAACCGTCACCCCTTTATCAGATAATAATTTTTCTACTCGTTTAGAAACATCAAGTACCACATCTGTTTCTCTTAGCCCTCCTATCCCGATTGCTCCTGGATCTGGGCCCCCATGGCCAGGGTCAATCACTACATAAAACTTATTACGCTTGATATCCGGCAATTGCAAAAACTTATAATTTCCTCTCATTGAGTTGATTGGCTTTTGATTAGCCTTAGGATTGTTAGATGATTTACTGACAAGACCTTCACCTATTGTCTTAAAAGATTTTTTTGGTAAAGAAAATAATTTAATTTTCCATCTATCTTTATCAATTGCAACTAACCTCCAATTAAGAGGTTTTAAATTATTATTTTCCGAAAATTCGATGACTAATCTGGTTTTACCTTTATATGGTTTACCTAATCTGATTTCTTTTATAGGACCATTTCCCTCTATAGTTCTTGGAGTTTTTAGTTCTCCGGGGAAGTCTATCCAAAATCTATCTCCAAAAACATTCCCTCCTTTTTGAAAGTAGGCCTTTAATTTTGAATTCGATTTAGTTCTTAATTCTAAAATCCCATTAGAATTCAAGATCCAAGCAGCTAGTGCACTAGATGATTTTGCTGGGGAAATACTTGAATTTAAAAGTAAGAATATTGATAAGCAGCGAAAAAGTTTATTAAAAAAAAACTTTGGCATCATTTTGCGAACATTTTAGTTTTTCTATGTTTTAAGCTTGGCATCTGCTCTCTTATCTTTTTCACTCTCTCTTTATCTGCAGGGGCAATTGCAGCTCCTTGTGTTTTTCCTGCATCAGACAAAACAGTTCCCCAAGGGTCTATAACCATTGCATGTCCATGGCTTTGTCTTCTCCCATAGTGAATACCTGTTTGAGCAGGTGCTACTACATAAGCTGTATTTTCTATAGCTCTTGCTTGAAGTAAAATTTGCCAATGATCTTTTCCAGTAAAAGCTGTGAATGCGGCAGGAATCATTATTAGTTCAGCACCTTTCGAAGAAAGGTGCCTATAAAGTTCAGGAAATCTAACATCATAACAAATAGATAATCCTATCTTGCAAAGGCCTGGCACATCAATAACTGGAGGATGATCCTCCCCCGACAAAATAGTTGATGATTCTTTGTATAAATTACCATCAGGCAAATCAACATCAAAAAGATGAATTTTGTCATATTTTGCTAGAACCTGGCCATCTTTTCCAAAAAGAGCTGATCTATTGAAAGTATGACGATCATCTCCAGCGGGGACGGGATAACCTCCTCCTAAGAGAAAAACTTGATATCTCTGAGACATCGTTTTTAGGAAATTAGTACACTTTGTTGATAATTCAGAAGCCATTCTAAGTTTTTCATTATCTTCACCCAAGAATGCAAAATTCTCTGGCAATCCTATTAGTTCTGAACCTCTTCTGGAGGCTAATTCAATCTGCTCCTCAGCCTCAGCAAAATTTGCTTCAACATTAGAAGTACTTGTAATTTGTAAGGCGGCCACTAAAAAATCAGTCAAGATCTAACTCCTAAAAAATAAATTCGCTAACTATGAGGCACGAATTACACCCCTTTCAACTTGAGTAGGAACAATATCTAAACAATCAAGTTCAGAACAACACTTAAAATCATCTTCATAATCACCAAGACTTGTTAATCTTTTGCCGTGAGTTGCTGTTCTTAAGCATTTTAGGATATTATTTTTCCAAACGTTCCAAAGTGCTAACGAAGCCTGCAATTCATCATTAGATATATTTACATCAGAGTTAGAGTTTTCTTTAATATATAAGGCGAGCGCACCTGCTGCTAAAGAATCCTCTAGAGAATAGGACCCTTCCCATCCACTACCTAAAATAAGAACGTTTTTTTTATTTAAAGAAATTATCCTTTTAGCCACTGCTTTTCTATTTGGAAGAGCCATTGCAAACAAATATTCTACATTTTGAACTTTCTTCAGCGATTTAGTACCATTTGTTGTACTCATAAATAGTCTTTTACCTTGAACAGTCTCTTTGGATACAGATAATGGGGAATTACCTAAATCAAAACCATCAATCGTTTTTCCACCTCTTTCTGCAAGCATTAGTCTTTTATCAGCGTCCCACTTTTTAGCAGTATCCTTTAATAAATCTAAATCAGAAAAAACTTGAATTGAATCTGCCCCGTTTTTCAATGCCCAAGAGATTGTTGTTGTTGCTCTTAAAACATCAATAACAACAGCAATATCAGAATCTGTTTCTGGAACATCATCTGCAACATGGTAATAAGAAAGGTTAATAATAAGATGTCATTCTGCGATTATTATAGAAAACAGTTACTTAACTTTTAATATTTTTTTTTAAAAACAAACTTATTGATATTATGTACCTATGAAAAAATCTTTAGAAATTAAACCAAATTATTAATTTGAATACTAATCATATCCGCATAGTCAAAGGTGGAGTAAGTTTACAAGGAATACTAAAAGTTCCAGGAGATAAGTCAATCTCGCATAGATCTTTGATAATAGGAAGTATTGCCGAAGGCGAAACAAGTATTGAAGGTTTTTTATATTCTGAAGACCCCCTTTCAACTGCTGATTGTCTTAGGAAATTGGGTGTAAATATTCCTGAAATAAAAAAGAATCAACCCTTTACTATAAAAGGTTTAGGTATTGATGGTTTTAAAGAACCTGAACAAATTCTTGATTGCGGAAATTCAGGTACCACAATGAGGTTATTAATGGGACTTTTGGCGGGGCAAGAAGGTAGTAATTTTATCTTGACTGGAGACAAATCTCTTAATGAAAGACCAATGGGAAGAGTAAGCAAGCCATTATCACTTATGGGAGGCAAAATTCAAGGTAGAAAAAATGGGACAAGAGCTCCTATTTCTATTACTGGGAATAAACTAAAGGGTTGTGTAATTGGAACTCCAGTAGCAAGTGCTCAAGTTAAATCTGCGATATTATTAGCAGGGTTAAATGCATTTGGAACTACTTCAGTTATTGAGCCTGCATCCTCGAGAGATCATACAGAAAGAATGCTTAAAGCATTTGGGGCCGACATAAGTATAAGAGGAGAATTAGGAAGAAATATAGTAATAAAATCAGGAACTAATTTGACAGGTCAAAATATATTGATTCCTGGAGATATTAGCTCAGCAGCTTTTTGGATGATTGCGGCATCAATAGTGCCAGGATCTGAAATTGTTATTAAAAATGTAGGCCTAAATCCAACGAGAACAGGGATATTGAATGTAATGGATGAAATGGGATGCAAATATAAGATTTCAGACAAATCTACAATTGCAGGAGAACCCATAGGTTCTATAAATGTAAAATATGCAAGTAATTTAAAACCTTTTAAAGTAGAAGGAGATATTCTTCCAAAACTTATAGATGAAATTCCAATACTTACAGTAGCAGCTTGTTTCTGTAATGGAGTTTCAGAAATTAAAGATGCGAAAGAATTAAGAGTTAAAGAAACAGACCGATTAAAAGTTATGGCAACCCAACTAAAAAAATTTGGTGCAAATATCTTAGAAAAAGATGATGGTTTAATAATTAATGGTGAGTCTAAGTTTCATTCCGCTGAAGTTGATAGTGAAACTGATCATCGTGTATCAATGAGCCTTGCTATTGCTTCACTTTTAGCTAAGGGCTCCTCAAAGATTTTAAGAGCAGAGTCCTCTAGAGTTTCCTATCCAACTTTTTGGGACGATCTAGAAAAACTAATTAACTGATCCGAGAGAATTCTTGTCAGAATTAAAAGAGGTATTAACTAAAGATGGCAGTTTTACACTAAGGAGTCTTGTTTTTCAAGAGAATTTTCATAGTCTAGAAGGAGCTCTAAAAGAAACTGAAATTAAATTCATAAATCCCTCTAATTTAAAAAGATTTACCGATAAGTCTTTGAACGTTTTAGATATCTGCTTTGGTCTAGGATACAATTCAGCTTCATTATTTAATAACCTTATTAGACAAAATTCTTTTATGAATTGGTATGCTTTAGAAATTGACAAAAAGCCTCTGAAGTATTCTTTAGGAAATAAATCATTTCAAAAGTTATGGCATCCAAAAGTTTCAAAAATATTTAAAGAATTATCAAAGAATTCTAAATATAAGGATCAATCTTTTGTATGTGATATTTTATGGGGCGATGCCAGAGAAAAAATAAAAAATATTCCTGCAAATATTAAATTCGATTTAATTTATTTAGATGGGTTTTCACCTCAAAAATGTCCTCAAGTTTGGTCAGTTGAATTTCTAGCAAAAGTGACTCAAAAACTTAATCCTCAAGGATATTTAATAACCTACTCTTGTTCAGCTGCGATAAGAAGAACATTAAAAGATTTTGGTTTGAACATTTTTAATATTAAGCCAAATTTAGTCTCTAAAAATTTATGGAGTAACGGGACAATTGCGATAAAAATTATTGACAAAAAAGTTTTACAAAATAATTTATATTTTAAAAATTTATCTTCGATGGAAGAGGAGCATTTATTGACTAAAGCAAGTATCCCGTATCGTGATCCTACTTTAAGTTCAAATAAAAAAGATATCATCCAAAAAAGAGTCCAAGAGCAATTGTTATCTAATCTAGAGACTTCAAAAAAATGGCGTGATAAATGGGGCATGACGAAATAGAACTTAAACAGTAAAATTTAGATAAAATGACTGAACAAATATGCTAACTGTCGCGATATTAGCTGCAGGTAAGGGTACTAGGATGGCGAGCACACTTCCTAAAGTCTTACATAAATTATCTGGTAAAACTCTCCTTCAAAGAGTCATCAATTCTTGTAATGAATTAAAACCAGCTAAAATATTCATCATCGTAGGTCACAAATCAAAGGAGGTTGAAGATTCGGTACTTAAAAATAAAAATATTCAATTTATTGTTCAAAATCCGCAAAAAGGGACAGGTCATGCTGTTCAAGTTCTCTCTCAGCAAGTTAAAAAACATGATGGTAAACTGATGGTTCTAAATGGAGATGTGCCACTTATCAAAGCCGAAACTTTGAAAGGCCTTATAAAATATCATGACTCAAAAACCGCCGATGTTTCCTTAATAACTTCTAGAAAAAAAAATCCTCATGGCTATGGAAGAGTATTTTCTGAAAATAATTTAATTGAAAGGATAGTCGAAGAAAAAGATTGCACTAAACATGAACGTTCTAATGTATTAACGAATGCGGGAATTTACTGCTTTAGTTGGAAAAGTTTATCAAAGGTAATTAATACTTTAAAAAGTAACAATAAACAAAAAGAAATCTATTTAACTGACACTATTCCCTTACTAAAAAATTCCTACAGCTTTGAAGTTGAAGATAATGGAGAACTTCAAGGAATTAATAATAGAGTTCAATTATCAGAATGCGAAGAAACTCTTCAAACTTTAATTAAAAAGAAACATATGCTTGGAGGAGTAACTATTATTAATCCCGCGAGTTGCACAATAAGTGAAGAGTCAATAATAGGTCAAGATGTAATAATCGAAGCAAATACTCATATAAGAGGAAATTCTAAAATTTCTAATAACTGTAAAATTGGCCCAAATTCTTTTATAAAAGATACGATAGTTAGTGATAATTGCGAAATTATAAATTCAACGATTTTTAATTCCAAAATAATGGACCGTGTAAAAATTGGTCCTTACAGTCATATAAGACCTAATTGTGAAATTTCTTCTCACAGCAAAGTTGGTAATTATGTTGAGATAAAAAATAGCAAACTAGATGAGGAAGTTAAGATTAATCATCTTAGTTATATTGGCGATTCTAAAGTTGGTAAATATACCAATATAGGAGCAGGAACTATTACAGCAAATTTTGATGGCACCAAGAAATATCAAACTAATATTGGTAAAAACTCTAGTATTGGAGCAAATACAGTTTTAATAGCGCCTATTACTCTTGGCGACTCAGTAACTACTGGAGCAGGCTCAGTAATTACTAAAGATTCTCAAAATAATTCCTTAGCTATCGCGAGAAGTAAACAAGTAAATATTGAAAATTGGAATAAAAACAAATCCTAAAATCAATCAATTGATTTAATAACTTTTTCAAGCTGCCAACAACGGCTACCTTTAATAAGGATGAAATCGCCCTTTTTTGTATATTTATTTATAGTTTCACCAACTATGTTTATCTCATTGAGAAATAAAAATTTAGTACTCTTTTTTAAATAATCTGCATAATAGATTTCTTCATTTTTATCACAGATAAAAATACATTTTTTTATGTCTGATTTATTTATAAAATCAAAAAGATCCTTATGATATTTTTTACTTTTATTACCTAATTCCTGCATACTACCAAAAATTAAAAAATGATTATTTGGATTATCTAATAAATTATCAATACATGCTTTTACTGATTCTGGAGAAGCGTTATAGGTTTCATCATATATGGTTGTTTTGAGTGATTTCAGAATTTTATTCCTTCCATTTAAACTTACAAAATTAAATTTGTTAGTATCTTTGAATTCTATTCCGAACTCTTTTGCAACCGCATACACAAATAAGAAATTAAATGCATTGTGAAAACCTTGAAAAGATATTTCAAAGATCTTATCTTCTATGATTACAGAATTATTAGATCTATTAAAAAATCCTTGTAAATTACTTTTTTTAATACTCTGAGCTTTTTGATTTCTATCTATTAGTTCTACTTTAATAATTCTTCCATTCCAATTTTTTTTTAAGGTTTCCTCTAAAAGCAAATCATTTGCAGGAATAATTACTACACCCTTTGGGTTTAAATGTTTAGTTATTTCGCATTTTGCATTTGCGATATTTTCTTTTGAGCCTAGTATGCCAATATGAGAGCTTCCAATATTTGTAATAACTGCGATATCAGGTTCAGAAAATTTGGACAAATTTTCAATCTGCCCAAGACCTCTCATTCCCATCTCAAGTATTAAAGTTTTATCTTTCAAGTCAGAATCAAGTATGGTGAGGCCTACACCAATTTCATTATTGAAATTTAACTGACTTAATTTGATTTTCCCTAATTGCTTTAAAACCTCTCCCATCATTTCTTTTGTAGTTGTTTTACCAACTGATCCTGTAATTCCTACAACAGGTATATTTAATTTTCTTCTTTTAAATAATGCTAATTTCTGAAAAGCTTCTAAAGTATCTGGAACAGTCCAAAAAGGCAACTTATCAGGTAATAAATTCTGCATCCCATCTTTAATTACAACAGCTTTTCCTCCTTTTTTTATTACCTCATTAAGAAAATTATGTCCATCAAAATTTTTACCTTTTATAGCAATAAAAAGTTCGCAGTTTAATATTGTTCGACTATCTAGACTTATATTTTTAAAACTTTGAAATTGATTTGTATGATTATCCCAATTTTTTATATTACCTAAAATCTTATTAACATCAGATACAGAGAAATCCATTAAAACTTAGATCACATTTTTTTAAGGGAAGGATCAGCAGATTGCCCATAAGAAAACTTTTCAATTTCAGCAATATCAGGGGATGGCGCCTTAATACCACATACATCTTTATACATCGATTCATATTCTAATGCCGATCTCTGCCAACTAAATTCTTGACTCATAGCTCTGAGCTGTAATGATTTCCAACTATCTTTATGCCTAAATGCCTCCCAAGATCTTACAAGAGCCGTATAAAAGTCAATCGGTTCAAATCGATCAAAGCAAAAACCTGTACCACTATTACTCTCTGGATCATGAGGCAAAACAGTATCAACCAAGCCTCCAACTCTTCTTACTATTGGAATTGATCCATATCTCATAGCAAGTAATTGACTGATACCGCAGGGTTCAAATCGGCTTGGCATTAAGAATGCATCAGACCCTCCATATATAAGCCTTGATAAAGAATCATCATAAGTAAGAAAAACTGAAAATCTTCCAGGATAATCTAATGCTAATTGCCATAATCCAGATTCTAAAGATCTGTCTCCTGTACCTAAAATAGCTATTTGAGAATCTGTATATGCGAGTAATCTTCGGGAAACTTGCAAAACCAAATCAACCCCTTTTTGATCCACTAGTCTACTTACCATACCTAAAAGATATCTTTTACTATTGACCTCAAGTCCCATTTCTTTCTGAAGAATAATCTTATTTTCTGATCTACTTTCTAAATTTTTAATATTGAATTGTGCAGGTAACACTTTATCTTTATCAGGATCCCATTCATTTAGATCAATCCCGTTGAGGATACCTCTTAATTTCCCTGATATATAATTCAATAATCCCTCAAGACTTTCTCCATACTCATGAGTTTTTATCTCATCGGCATATGTTGGAGAAACGGCATTAACCCTATCTGCATATAACATTGCAGCAGCCATTGTATGATCTCCATGCATATACCATGGGCACCAGGTCATTTTTTCAAGCTTCCATCTCCATGGCCCTTGATATTTTAAATTATGTATCGTAAAAACAGTACTAACTTCAGGATCTTGATGCATCCATACAGGAATCATACCTGTGTGCCAATCATGGCAATGTAGAACTTGGGGCTTCCAAGAATTCCAAGAAAATTCGGCAGTAGCACTAGCAAAAAATGTAAATCGCCAGTCCTCATCTTCTCCTCCATATATTTGTCCCGAATCAAAAGCTGGATGTCCCACTAAGTAGATTACGTAATTATGTATTGGATGTTTTGCTTTATATACTGAGAAATCATTGCCCATAGTATTAGCTCTAAAGACTGGTTCACTTGATACTTCTAGTAGATTCCATAATTTGCCGTAACCTGGAATTATAACTCTTACATCGTGACCAAGTTTTATCAATGAGGGTGGTAATGAACCAACTACATCTCCCATCCCTCCAACTTTGATCATTGGAGCGCATTCAGCAGCAGCAAGAAGAATTCTCATTGATTATTTATTATAAAAAGTGCTTTTAAAGAGTAGGAAGCTATTATGGAGTCCATCCGTAATCAGAAAAATCAGGTGATCGTTTCTCAAGAAAGGCATCTCTGCCCTCTTTTGCTTCATCCGTCGAATAAAATAGCTGAGTTGTATACCCAGATAATTCTTGAATACCTGCTATCCCATCACACTCAGCGTTAAATGACGCTTTAAGTATTCGAATAGCAGTTGGACTATTTCGTAGAATCTCTCTTGCCCAGATTACACCCTCAGCTTCTAATTCTTCAATCTTTGTAATCGCATTTACCAATCCCATTTCTAAGGCTTCTTTAGAATTATATTTTCTACATAAAAACCAAATTTCCCTTGCTTTTCTTTGTCCCACTAATCTTGCTAAATAACTTGATCCAAATCCCACATCAAAACTCCCAACTCTAGGACCTGTTTGTCCAAATATTGCATTTTCTGACGCAATACTTAGATCACAAATAAGATGTAAGACTTGCCCTCCTCCTATTGCGAAACCAGGAACTAAAGCTATAACCACTTTAGGTAAAGTTCTTATTAACCTTTGCAATTCCAATACATTTAGTCTTTGATTACCCTCATCATCCTCATATCCATTTTGACCTCTAACAGTTTGATCTCCTCCTGAACAAAACGAAAAAACCCCCTTTTTATCTGGTCCTGCGCCTGTAAAAAGTACAACTCCGATTCTCTCATCATTTCTAACAAGATTGAAAGCATCTAACAGCTCACAAACTGTTTTTGGACGAAATGCATTTCTTTTCTCAGGTCGATTAATTGCTATTCTTGCTATCCCATCTCCACTCTTATGAAACAAGATATCTTCATAAGATTTCCATTCTGTCCAATTTGTATTAGTTTCTCCAGGTAAAACTTTCATAGATTTAAATAGTTTGAAAAAGCAAATTTATTAATTTGTGAGGATCTTTTTTAAGATTAAATTTCTTTCATTCATTTCTTTTTCTACATTAATATCGACCTTAATTATTACTGATTTTTGCATAAAAAGGCTCCAATCAAAAGCTTCTCTTAATTTATTAATATCTGAAACATTTTTAATTGGGACTTGATAGCCTTTTGCTAAGTTTTCCCAATTGATAGATTTAGGCATTATGAAAATTTTCTTTAATTCCTCTTCTTCTAAATTATTTTTATATAAACTATTAAATATATTTCCACCATTGTTATTGATTAATAAGATAGTTAAATTTAATTCAATTGAATTTTCAATAAGGAAACCGTTGATATCGTGTATTAATGCTAAATCTCCGGTCACCAGAAGTAAAGGTTTAGTTATTCTTGCAATACCTAAAGCAAGTGATAGAGTCCCATCTATCCCTGAAGCCCCTCTAAAGCTAAAACATTCCCTTGTTAAAGTCGCGTTTTCAGAGAATGTGAGCCAATCTCTAATAGGACTACTAGCTGAGAGCATAATTGGATAATTTTCTGGCCAAATTTTAGGTACAAAATTTGCAAGTTTATATTCTGTTATTTCAGTATTTAAAAATAAATGTTCATGTAAAATTTCCTTTATTTTTGCTCCTTCTTTGATCAAAACTTGTCCCAATTTGATCAAAGGTTTACTGTTTTTTTTGTAATTTGAAAAAGCTCCTAAAAGTTGATTAACAAAATTACTTATTCCAAATTCATATTCTAAAGATTTTTTTATAGGATCTAGTTTTCTCATATTATTTTCTTTTACAAGAATTTGTAACCCTTCAAAATTTAATAAAAATTCCTCTAAATCATTAGAAGATGAAAGAGGACCAAGCCTCAAGATCTGATCACATTGAATAATATTTTTATTCTTTTTTAAAATTAATTCCCAATTTTCAACTAAACCTCTCAGTTCAGCTGAAACTCCTGAAACAGGATCAACAAAAACTGGCCATCCTGTAATTTCTTGCAATTTTTTTAAAGCACTATTAAAAGAAAACAAATCTCTAGTAGAACCCTGATATGGGCCTACAATAATAATTCCAGGATTAGACAAATTTATCCTTTTAAAAAATTTTTCAGAAAATTGGACATTTTTATTCTGATTATCATTTTTTAAGAATTGATAGGTTTTATTTAAATAAAATCTTTCAAAAACCTCGAAACTCTTTTTTTTATTATTTAAAGATATATCTAAAGGTTTTTCAAATGGAATATTTAAATGAATTGGTCCAGGCAATTGCAGTATTTGTTTTTTTATAGTTTCAACTATTTTCAAAATTTCATCATCATTATTTAAATGAATTCCATTTAAGTTAGTACTCAAATTACTTCTACAAACTGAATTTAAAAATTCCTCTTGATTTACTGTTTGATTAGAACCACAATTTTTTAACCTTAAAGGTCTATCAGCTGTTATAAATACAATTGATTTACATGATTTATCTGCCTCAATGGCTGCAGGTAATAAATTACCAACTGCAGTTCCAGATGTTGTAACAACTAATGATACATCTCCAGATGCAGTAGAAATTCCAAGCGAATGAAACCCAGCAGATCTCTCGTCTATGGAATTAAATACATTTAAGATCCTACGTTTATTTAACTCTCCTGCTGCTATTGCTAGAGGAGCTGATCTACTGCCTGGACATAAAATTAAATTTTTAACACCTATTTTTGTAAAAAGATCTAAAAGTTGTAAACTTCTAAAAAAATTTTGGCATTCTATAGATGATGTCATAATTTATATAAATACTTTAGAAATTCCTTTTTACAAAAAAATAATTAAACAATGCAAAATCCAGCAGAAAAAAAAAGTTCGATACTTAAGGATTTTAAAAATCTTTTTATTTGGATAATAATTGCTTTAATTATACGATGGCAAGTAATCGAACCAAGATGGATTCCTTCAGGATCTATGCTCCCGACCCTTCAAATACAAGATAAAATATTGGTTGAAAAATTAACTCCAAAATTTACTTATAGTTCAAAGTTATCTAAATTAAAAAATAAAATAATAGTTTTTAATGTTCCAGAACAATTAATTGATGCTGGGTATGAATCAGATATTGCATTAATCAAAAGGGTAATTGGGGTTCCTGGGGATAAAGTAGAAGTAAAAGAAGGTAATTTATATTTAAACGATATTGCTCAAGATAATTATATTTCTGATAAGAATATCAACTATTCAACAGGTCCATATATTGTTCCTGAGAAATCATTATGGGTAATGGGAGATAACAGAAATAACAGTATGGATTCACATATATGGGGATTTCTACCTTATGAAAAAGTAATAGGAAAGGCTATTTTTAGATATTGGCCATTAAATAAAATTGGTCCTATTCGGTTCCCTCGTCTTAATAATGTAGGTTAAAGGGTTCATGGTGTTGTAAGGTTTTTATAAATTGAAGATGCATAAATGTTCAATCCTGAATTTCTAGCTACTGAAAATAATGATCCAAATGATGAGAATGATTTAATTCAATATCTACAAAAACAGTCTCCAGAAGTTTTGCAGAGAGTAGCCAAATCGGCTAGTGAAGATATACAAGAAATCATAAGGCACAATGTTCAAGGTCTTCTAGGGATGTTGCCATCTGATCAGTTTGATGTGAAAATAACTTCTTCAAAAGAGAATATTGCTAATTTACTTTCTTCTGCAATGATGACAGGATATTTCTTAAGACAAATGGAGCAAAGGAAAGAGCTTGAACAAACTCTAAAAAGTGATGAAGATATGTCCATTGAAAAAGAATAAATCTTTAAATATTTACTTTTTTTGGAATTATCCCCAATTCAAATAATTTTTTATAGAAATTAATAAGGAATTTATTATCATCTGGTAATTTATTCCATTTATCTGAATTAATTTCATCTATCAAATTCTGACAATTTTCTTCTTTAAAATCGATTGGAGCAGAATAATGAGCTGATATCAAATATTCCATATTTTCATAAGTTTTAATTTTTTCTAGCCATCCAAGGAGTACTTGTTTTGATCTAGGAAATATTAAATTTTGCAAAACAGGGGCAATCTGAATCTTAGGGATATTTTCGCCCATAATTTCAACTAAAGATGATTCCCAATCTTCATCCCATAAAAAAGGATAAATTCCAAAATGTGATTTCTTATTTCGAAGACCTTCTTTAAAAGAGTATTTGATAATTTGTTTAAGAGAGGGAATATTTAATTTTCCTGGTTTTAAAAAAGATGAAAATAATACAATTCTTGCCCAACCTTTTTTTCTAGATTCAACATTATCAACAATAGGTTCATCACCTCGATCTCTCGAATGAAATAATAAAGGGGTAGGGTCGAAGTCAAATATTTCTGGAGGCGTTGCTTCTATGCCAACTATTGCGTCTGTAACATGAAGTGTCTTTGTTGAAAGATGAAAACAACTCACCTCCATGTATGTTCCAAGTCCTAAATTTAAAGGCCCTAGTGAAGACCATTTAAAACATTCTTCATAAGGAGTTCCATCTTTAAAAAGTATCTTTGTCCTTTTCGATGGGATCCCAAGAAAATCTAAAGGGAGATTAATTGGAAAACTCCATTGGCCAGGACATAACCAAATCTCAGCATCCTTAAAAACTCTTATTAATGCTGGCAATCCAATTTTATGTTCTAATCCAGAAGCACTAGGGAGCACAATTGTTTTTACTTTTCCATAAATAAAGATTAATTTTTCTAATGCATTTACAAGTTCCTTAGTAGGGGGTACAGGGTTAATTAGCATTAGTCCATTATTAACCTTAATTATTGTCATTCTTATTGGGACTGCAACGTAATATAATCCCTGAATCTGTTCTAGGGACCATATTTCGTTAGGAATTATTTCTCTGAGAATAGTTTTCTTTTTCCCATATGGATATAGGGGAAATAAAGGCCACCAATTCCAACTTTTGTTATTTAGGTAATTGTCCATTTTTACTAATAATTAGAAAATAATTTTTTAAATTTAAATATCCCGTATCTTGGAGCAAATAAAAAAGCAAATAAAAATATAAAAGTTTGAACTAATACAATTGAGCCACCAGTTTCAAGATCAAACCAAA
>QBZO01000024.1 GCA_003282225.1 Prochlorococcus sp. AG-335-I21 | reverse complement strand
GTGGGGACTTTTTTTTCAATATTTCTAAAGGCATCAACTTGGGATATTTTTTTCTTTTTTGCCAGATTTTTCTTTTTAGCTTGTTTTTTTTTCATTAATAGAAATCATCCTCTGATTCCAATTTTTTTAATAAGATCTTGATAGTTTTTGGAGTTCTTACCTTTTATGTATGATAATAATCTTTTTCTTTTACCTATCATCTTTAATAGGCCTTGTCTTGATGCATAATCATGAATATTTCCTTGTAAATGGTCACTTAACTTTGAAATTTTTTCAGAAAGCATAGCTACTTGAACCTCAACAGATCCTGTATCTGTAGCATGTACTTGATGGGATTCAATAAGTTTTTGTTTTTCCGCTGTATCGAGAGTCATGAAGTTTATCTACCTTTCGATATTTTACTACTTTATTGGTCTAAATTACTACTATTGTTTATCTAAATAGTTCATTGCTTCTTTTAATAAGGTTTCAAATGAAATAAAATCTTTTTTAATAGAGGATTTTTTATTATTTTTAATATCATTAATAAGTTTTGGAAGTAAGTTTTTAATTTCTTTCCTAGGATAATTTAAAGATTGTAGTGTTAAGTCAATATCTTTAAAAATTGAATCTAAGTCCTTATTATCTTCAAGGAATTTATTATTATTCAAATTCTCTTTTTCAATTTTTTTTGTAATTTCCTTACTTTTTAATTCAAGGATTATTCGTTCAGTCATTTTTTGCCCAATTCCTTGAACAGAACTAATTGAACTTTCGTCATTATTAGATATTGCCCTAATTAATTGATTTAATGAGAATTTATTTAATAAAGACATACCAATTTGGGACCCAATACCTTTAATATTTAAAATTTGATTAAAGAAGTCTCTTTGCTCCTTGGAGTTAAAACCAAAAAGCATATCAGAATCCTCTTTTTTTATGTGTTTTAGCCAGAGGATTATTTCCTTTTGAGAATTCTTATTTGCATTGATATCAAAAATTACTGATTCTAGAGTCTGAATTTCATAACCTAATCCCTGACAGTTTACTAAAATATAAAATTTATTATTAGCTTGCCATGAACTTACTAATTCTCCCTTTATCCAACTAATCAATTAACCACCATCTACCTGACATCCAATAAGAGCACCTGCCGTGCCTCCTGCTGGGACAGCCCAAAATCTATCTTTGCCTCTAGATGAAGAGAGAGCTATTCCAGCTCCAAGGAGTCCTCCTATTACTGATCCCTCACTACAGTCATTGTCATCAATATTTTTGGCCTTTTCTCCTCCACATGGAATTTCAACATCAATTTCGTAATTTCTTACATAACCAGGACTTGATTTTGTACCGGGAATATATTCTTCTCTATATTCAGTCCTAGTGCATGTTACAGATTTAGGCGTTGATGCTCGTACTTGGAAAAATGGATAAAGACTGAAAAATGCTAATAAAAAAAATTTCATTTCAAACATACTTTTTTTTTATTTTAAATCTTTTTTAGTTTTTTGCTAGTAGAAATAATAGTTCCTAACAAAACAAGTACTGCACCAACAATAAAGTTAATATTTATTAGTTCATTGAAGATCAGAATTCCCCATAAAGAGCCAAAAAGTACTTGTAAATAATTTATCCTTGCAGCTTCTGAGGTTGGTAATTTCTTTAATCCAATTGTTAAAAATGTTTGTCCAGCTTGGGTAAACATCCCTATACCGATTATCCAAAGTAAATCATTAATATTTGGCGTTACCCAATTGAAAAATACAATTGGTGATAATGTTATTACGGATATTAAAGGAAAGTATTTAATTATTATGAAAATATCTTCTGTTAATGATAGTTTTTTTACAGTTATGTAAGCTAGGGCTGTAGATATAGCACCAAGAAATGCTATTAATAAAGTAAATTTATCTAGCTCAATGTTTAAACTCGATAATTGATAGGGATTTAAGATTATTAATATTCCTACCCAACCTGTTATGGATGCAATAATTAGATTTTTAGTAATTTTTTCATTAATTAGAATTCCTGCAAAAATGGATATGAATATAGGGTATGTATATTGAATAACAGTAGAAATATTTAAAGGCATATTTTTAATAGCATAAAATATACAAACCAAAGCAATTGTCCCTAATATGCCCCTTAAAATTAGTAATGGTTTATTATTTCCCCAGGGATTTAAATTCTTTTTATTTATTATCAGAGAGGTAATGAACAAGCTTAATAATGATCTAAAAAATACTAATTCATATACAGGTATTCTATTATCAATTTTTTTTACGCAAACAGTCATAAGACTGAAGAAAAAAGATGCCAATATTAAATTTACTTTTTTAAATGAATTATTCTTGTGATTAAAAAATTCTATAAGCATTACTAAAAATAGTTTTATTGTGAAATTAAGTAGATTCTTTTAAAAATTTGACCTATAACAAAATGATTATTAGGTATTCTTTTTAGAAAAATAAATAAATGGGACCTTCCATACATCCAAGAACTATTCAGGAGGTTAAAGATAAAGCGGATATAGTAGATGTTATTTCTGAACATATCGTATTAAAGAAAAAGGGAAAAGAATTTGTTGGTATATGCCCTTTTCATGATGATAGTAAGCCATCTATGACAGTTTCTCCTGCCAAACAATTTTATTATTGTTTCTCTTGTGGAGCTGGAGGTAATTCTATTAAATTTTTGATGGAGTTTACACGTAATAACTTTACTGATGTTGTTCTTTCACTGGCAAAAAAGAATGATATTAATGTAATAAATGTTGATGGCCCTCAGCAAGAAATATATAAAAAACAATTATCTAGGAGAGAGGAACTTTATAAGATTCTTCGCGTAACAAAGGAATGGTTTAAGTCTCAATTAAATAATTCCTTGGGTAAGGAAGCACATCATTATTTAACTTCACAACGAAATTTAAATATTAAAATTATTAATGATTTTGAATTAGGTTATGCTCCTAATTCATGGAATGATTTATTCAATTATCTTTCAAAAGTTGAGAAATTTCCTTTAAAGTTAATTTTAAGTGCAGGTCTTGTTGTCTCAAAGGATAATACTGATAAGGTTTATGATCGCTTTAGAAATAGATTGATAGTTCCTATTTTTGATATGCAAGGCCGTGTAGTTGCCTTTGGGGGTAGATCTCTTGATGGTCAGGAACCAAAATATTTAAATTCTCCCGAAACTGAAGTTTTTGAGAAGGGTAAAATGTTGTTTGCTTTTGATAAAGCATCCAGCAATATTAGAAAACGAGACAAGGCAGTGGTAGTGGAAGGTTATTTCGATGTTATATCACTTCATTCAAAAGGTATTACTAATTCTGTCGCTTCTCTTGGAACGGCATTAAACAAATATCAGATTTCACAACTTTGTAGATGTACTGATAGTAAAAATATAATAATTAACTTTGATTCTGATAATGCAGGAAGATTAGCTACAAAAAGAGTTATAAACGAAGTTGAAAGTTTATCTCTTCACGATCAAATAAACTTAAAAATCCTCCAAATAAAATCATTCAAAGATCCTGACGAGTATCTTAAAGAAAATACACCAGAAGATTATTTCAACTTAATAGATAATGCTTCTTTTTGGATTGATTGGGAGATTGATCAGATTTTTGATAATAAAGACTTATCTAAATCTGATATTTTTCAGAACGTTATTTCTTCGTTAGTTAAGTTATTAAGCAAATTTCCTCAATCTGCTACAAGAACTCACTATTTGCAAAAAGTCTCTGAAAGATTAAGCATGGGTCAAGCGAGATTAGCTATTAAATTTGAAGAAGATTTAAGAAAACAAGTTAAAGGATTTCGTTGGCATGGCAGATCAAAAAAATTTGAACAACCAAGTGAAGTTAGTCAGCGCGAAAAAAATGAATCTGAGATTATTTATTACTATTTGCATTGCCCTGAACATAGACTTTTTATTCGTGAAGAATTACTTAAAAGAGAAATTAATATTTTCAATACTGAATACATTCGCCTTATTTGGGAATCTATTGCAAAAATAGAAGTAAATAATTTAAGTGCAAATTATTTAGATGATTTGAAAGATCCTAATAATAAAAAAATAAATAATGAATTTATTTCAATTAACTTGATTTCATTATTGCCTGATTATTTGGCTCTTAATGATTTAGAAGTCTCAAATAAAATCAATACTTTTATTAATCCAGATGAATTATTTTTAACCACTTTAAAAAATTCCAAACATAATCTTCTTGGTACTTTATCTCTTCTTGAAAGATATAAATCATTAAAAAGATGTAGACATCTTATTGAATCCTGGGGTTCGCAAAGACTAAAAACTTTGGAAAACTGTATTTCTATTTTAATCGATAATTCTTCCTTAGAACCTTTAGATTCTAATAAAGAGATTGAAGATGTATTCAAAGATTTAAACTCTGATGCTATAAAATTTCAAGAATTATATTACCTAGAAAGAGAACATATCAATTTTCTTGATAAACAACGTTGTGGAAATTTTTCTTCTAACCAATAAATTTTTTAAGAATTTACAAACAATAACTTTTTATTATCTCTTTTACTTTTCTTGGCTTGTCCTCCATAACATAAGCCTCTAACTCTTTAGAATAATTTCCAGATAATTGTACTGAGGAATTTAAAGCTTTTAATTTTCCTGAATGAATTTTATTTTCTATATTTTTTATTATCCCTGTGGGTTTATTGTTATTGCATGACTGGACTAGATGTGTCGTCTCATGCCTTAAAGCTCTTCTTATATAAAGATTTGTTTTGTGATTGTCATGACGTTCGCCTTCTTTATATCCTCCTAATTTTTTAGCATTTTCAGTGCAAATAACTATTACTTTTTCTTTTCTTTTGTAAAAACCAACAAATTTTTTATCTATAACACAAAGAGCTGTATTTTCTTCTATTGAATTATTTGATTTATTGATTAGATCTATTATCTCTTTATCGATCTTGCTTAAAAATAATATAAATTCCATATTCCATTTTTATATCATTATATTTGGAATTTTTCTAATATCTGTTGTAGATCCAGAACTTAATGAATTTCTATTCATTGCCCATTCTTGTGGTTTTTTTGCAATTGCCCATGTAATTACTTCATTATTAAATTTTTTATTCAAGGAGTCAATTGTTTTCATAAGACGGATTGATTTTTTTGAGTCCTCTTGAGATTCGCAATTGATAATTGATTGCTGTAAATATTTGCAATTAGTTAAATCCTGCATTAAAACCCCAGCTTTTGATAATTTATGTTCCGGAGTATAAATTTCTTTAGATAATTCAAGTATTGTTTTTAAAATAGTACCTGTATTATCTGTTGCATTTACAAGTTTTTTATAAGCACTTTTTTGATAAGGATGATTTGAATAATGACTAGTTCTTACAAATATAGTAATGGCGGATGATTTTAAGCTTTGACTTCTCATTTTCTCGGACGCTTTTATTGCATAAATTGCTAATGCTTGAGTTAAATCTTCTAATTTTGTGATTGGTTTTCCAAAGCTTCTACTTACTTGAATCTCTTTTTTTGGCTTCTTAATTATTTCTATCGGGAGACATTTATTACCTTTTAATTCCATTTGTAATCTTTTCCCTATGATCCCTAATTTCTTAATGATTTCATCTTCATCCATATCTCTGAATTCTTTTGCATTTTTAATCCCTTTGCTTTGTAACCAATTAGATGTTTGTTTACCAATACCCCATATTTTTTCTACACTAATTTTTCTTAAGTAATCATTATCATTATTGATCCTAGCTAAATCAAATATTCCTGCGGAAGAATCTATATTCTTAGCTAGATTATTAGCAATTTTTGCCCTTACTTTGTTTTCTGCTATTCCTATTGTTAAAGTTATTCCTAGATTTTGATATATTAAGCACCTTACTTTTCTTGCCCAAGGATTTAAATTCTTATCTTTGGGTCTAAGAATTGAAATAAAGACTTCATCAATAGAATAAATCTCTATCTTTTCAGAATAGTCCTTTAATAAATTCATTAATCTCTTGCTCATATCACCATAGAGCGAGTAATTGGAACTTAGGACTGCAACTCCTAAGTTATTCAAACTTTCTTTGACTTTAAAATAAGGAATTCCCATTCTTATTTTCAAGGCACGAGCTTCAGGGCTTCTTGCGATAATACATCCGTCGTTATTAGATAAGATTACTACTGGTTTATTTCTTAAATTGGGGTTAATACTTTGTTCGCACGATGCGTAGAAATTATTGGCATCTATAAGAGCTATTGCTTCAGTACTTGAGCTTTTACTTTTCATAAGTAACTATGTATTGAATAGATTACAACTCCCCAAATTTGTATATCAATATGATTTTTAAAACTGAAGTCTGGATATTTATGATTTTCTGATTTTAAATATAATTCATTATTTTTTATGGATAATCTTTTTATAGTAAATTCTCCATCTATCATCGCAATAATAATATTTCCTGGTTTAGCAGTTAAACTCTTATCTACTATTATTAAATCTTTATCTTTAATTCCTGAATTGATCATTGAGTCACCTTTGACTCTAAGAAAAAAAGTACTAAAAGGATTGGATATTAAATGATCGTTCAAATCAATATTTTCCTCAGTATAATCATCTGCAGGAGAGGGAAAACCCGCTGAGACCGAATCACTTAATAATGGAATCTTCACTTTTTTGGAAGTTAAATCAGAAGGATACGAAATCCTTCTAATAGTACATACATACTATATATTAAAAATCTAAAATTGTGTTTGTTTTAAGAGGTTTATGTATTAATCTTAAATCTTCTGTTTAGGCGCGATGATAAGGCGAATTATTAGAAATAGAAATAGCTCTATAAATTTGTTCGATAAGAATTAATCTTGCAAGTTCATGAGGAAAAGTAAGAGGAGAGAGGCTAAGTAGAAGATTTGATTTATCTTTAATATCTGAAGGGATTCCATCTGCGTCTCCAATAAGAAAATTAATTTTTTTATTTTTAAAATTTAAAAGTAAGGAAGTAAGTTCAATTGAATTAAAGGATTGTCCTTCTTCAGTAAGGCAAATAATAATATTATTAACTCGAATATTATCAATATTAAAACTCTTAGATTCATTAATAATAAGATCAGGCATTCTTTTTTTGTATTGGTTTATTCCTTCTCTTATCCAATTTTTTTTTATTTTACCAATAGCATTTATTGATAATCTATTAGTTTGAAGCATAGAAAAAAAGAAAAATTTCTTTATTCATCAAGAAGATAATTAAATTCGTCATATAGTTCTTCCTCTGTCGAGAGATTCTCTGGTGTATTAGTTTTTCTAGAATTTATATTATGAAAAATGTCCTCACTTTTTTTTAATAATTGATTTGCATCTGATGTCTCATTTATATTATCGGTGTTATCAATTATAGAATAAAAAATTTTGCAAGGGTCTTCAAAATTGGAAGCCTTGTGTGATTCTTGAGGTTTTTTAATTGAGTTATTTTTGCTTACTAAATTATTATTTTTAATAAAAGTATTGAGTTTACCTAAATTTTTTTTTGATAGGCCCATACTATTTAATAAAGATATAAGATGTACATTTAATTTAAACATATTATTTCTCTTTTGGATGAATTTTAAGAACCATCATCAAAAAAAAAGATTTGGACAACATTGGTTGGTTAATAATCTGATATTAGAGAAAATCAAAGAGGTAGCTGAACTGGAAGAAAAAGATTTTATTCTAGAAATTGGTCCCGGAAGAGGAGCTTTAACATCGAAATTATTAGATTCGAAAATTAGTAGATTACATGCTATCGAGTTAGATAAAGATTTAATTGACCTTTTAAATAATAAATTTAAAAATGATAAAAATTTTTCTCTTCAACAAGGAGATATTCTTTCAATAAATCTTGACTCAATAAATAAAAAAATCACAAAAGTAATTGCAAATATCCCATACAATATTACAGGCCCAATATTGGATATTTTTGTAGGAAGATTAGGAATAATTAGGAAGAATAATTACAATAAAATAATTTTCTTAATGCAAAAGGATGTTGTAGATAGGATCTTAGCTAAGGATGGAGATACGAATGCAGGAGCTCTGAGTGTGCGAATGCAACTCATCTCTAATATAAGAAGAATATGTGATGTGCCTCCATCTTCTTTTGACCCGCCTCCAAAAGTGTTTTCTTCTTTGGTTGTTTTTGAACCATTGAGACCAGAGTTGCGTTTAGATATTAAACTAGAGAAATATTTAGATAAACTTCTTAGGATTTCATTTAATTCAAGAAGAAAAAAGATAAGAAATACTCTTAATTCCATACTTTCAGCAGATGAGATAGAGCAATTATCAGAATCATCTCAAATATGCTTTAATTCAAGACCTCAGGATATTTCAATTAATAAATGGATTAAGCTTGCAGAGGCTTGTATTAAAATAAAAAATAAGAATCAGTAAAATGTCAAAATTATCTACAACTAAGATTTGTGTTAAATCACCTGCAAAGATAAACCTCCATCTTGAAATAATCGGAAAAAGAGAGGATGGATATCATGAATTGGCGATGATAATGCAGAATATCGATCTATCTGATTATATAGAATTTGAGAATAATCAAATTGGAGAAATTAAGTTAAAGTCTGATAGCAATGAACTAAGTCTAGATGAAGATAACTTAATAATTAAAGCTGCGAATTACATAAAGGACATATCAAAAAATAAAGAATTAGGGGCTAATATATTTTTAAAAAAGAATATTCCTATCGGTGCTGGTTTAGCTGGTGGTTCTAGTAATGCAGCTGCAACATTAATTGGACTTAATAAATTATGGGATTTGGCCCTTGATTACGAAACTATTTTTTTTATTTCGGCAAAACTAGGATCAGATGTACCTTTTTTTATAGAAGGTGGATGCCAATTTTGTTTTGGAAGGGGAGAAATTCTTGAGAAATACAGTTCTAATTTTGACTTTGGCGTAATTCTTTTAAAAAACCCAAATATTTCAATTTCAACTGAAGATACTTATAAAAAATATAGTCAAGAATTTTGTCCAAAATATTTTACTGAAACTGACAAAACAAAAAAAATCAGAAATGATTTAAGACTAAACGGATTCAATGATTTTAAATTATCAGAACAAAAGATAAATGTAAAAAATGATTTGCAAGTTATTGTTGAGAGAGAAAATAATTCTGTAAAGAAATCATTATATCTACTTTCAAATTTGCAAAATTGTTTATCATTCTCAATGAGTGGATCTGGTCCAACATGTTTTGCTCTTTTTAAAGATATAAATATAGCTAGTGAAGTTTTTGAACAAAATCATAAAATGTTTAATAATAATGGATTTGAAGCGTGGGTCTGTAAATTAATTAATAGCGGTATTACCTTTTTGTAAAAAATTTTTTTCTCTATTAAAAATGAATAATGAACAAACATCAATTAATAAAGTACATATTGAAACTCATAATACCCCTGAAAAAGGTCCACTAAGTTTTTTAACTGGATCATTAACAAGTTTCCTCCTTTGTATATTTTCTTATTTTATAAGTAATAAAATTGCAATTTACTTTTCAATTCACAAACCATCAAATTCATCTGAAATTGTTCAAAGTATATCTTCTAGTATTAATACATTAATTATTGGATTGTCCTTCTTATTAACTTTTTCTTTTGCGTTTATAGGGTTAGGTCTTTTTATTGTATTTATTCGAAGTTTTTTGATAAAAAAAAATTGAAATCCTAATATTATTTAATAAAACTATTATTTTTTAATGTCTTTACATGACTTAGGCCTTTTAATACTTTTGCTTTCACCAGGCATGATTTTGTCAATATTACTACTCATAACTTTTGCAGAAGGAGGCTAATTCAACCTTGATGGTATAAATTTATATATATGATTAATTAGGAAATTACTCGTGGCTAGTACTTTATTATTTACTGCTTTGAAAGAAGCAATTGATGAAGAGATGGCAAATGATGTAAACGTTTGCATTATGGGAGAAGATGTAGGTCAATATGGTGGTTCTTATAAGGTCACTAAGGATCTATATGAAAAATATGGAGAATTAAGAGTTTTAGATACTCCAATTGCCGAAAATAGTTTTACTGGTATGGCTGTTGGTGCTGCCATGACTGGATTAAGACCGATAGTTGAAGGTATGAATATGGGATTTTTACTATTAGCCTTTAATCAAATTTCCAACAACATGGGTATGCTCAGATATACAAGTGGCGGTAACTATAAAATACCCGCAGTTGTTCGTGGGCCTGGAGGTGTAGGAAGACAACTAGGCGCTGAACATAGTCAAAGATTAGAGGCTTACTTTCACGCAGTTCCTGGGATTAAGATTGTGGCTTGTAGCACTCCTACTAATGCAAAGGGATTAATGAAAGCTGCTATAAGGGACAATAACCCAGTTCTATTTTTTGAACATGTCCTTTTATATAATTTATCTGAGGAATTGCCTGATGGAGATTATATCTGTTCTTTAGATCAAGCTGATATAGTCAAAGAGGGAAAAGATATTACTATATTAACTTATTCAAGAATGAGACATCATTGTTTAAAAGCTATTGAAGATTTAGATAAGAAAAATATTGACGTGGAATTAATTGATCTGATTAGTTTAAAACCTTTTGATATGAAAACAATTTCAAAATCAATCAAAAAAACTAATAATGTAATTATCGTTGAGGAATGTATGAAGACTGGAGGTATTGGAGCAGAATTAATTGCTTTGATTACCGAAGAATGTTTTGATGATCTTGATACTAGACCTATAAGATTGTCTAGTCAGGATATTCCTACTCCTTATAATGGAAATTTAGAAAATTTAACAATAATTCAACCACATCAAATAGTCGAAAAAGTTGAAGAAGTAATCAATGGGAGTATTTAAGAAATGAAAAAAAGGCAAGGTTGGCTTTTTTTTATTATTTTTCTACTGACTTTTTCTATTTATTTATTAATTAATTTCCCACTACAATTAGGTCTTGATTTAAAAGGAGGTTCTCAACTAACTCTTCAATTGGTTAAAGAAGATGGGAAAGTTTCAAAAGAAGAATTAGAAGCTGTCAATGTCGTTTTAGATAAACGTGTGAATAATTTAGGAGTGGCAGAGTCTAACTTACAAACATTAGGACGTGATCAATTAATTTTGGAGTTGCCAGGGGAACAAAACCCTTTGTCTGCATCAAGAATATTAGGTAAAACTGCTTTATTAGAATTTAGAACTCAAAAAGGAAATACAAGTTCTCAATTAAAAAATCTGCAATTGCAGAGATTAAAAATTAATGATCTAATTGAACAATTCAAAATTGGTGATAAACGTAACGAAGAGACGTCTTTACTTCTTATAGACAATCTTACTGAAATTGAAAATGATATAAATTATTCTTCTAATAATCAGCAATTATTTGAGAGATTGGTCGAAACTAAAAAATATATAAGTAATGAAATTGCTAATCTATTCAATAAAACTGACTTATCAGGCAAGGATTTAATAAATGCTGGTAGAAGGCAAGAGCAAACTAATAATAATTGGGAGGTATCATTATCCTTTAGTAATGATGGTGGTAAAAAATTTGCTGAAATTACTAAATCTATCGCAGGTACAAATAAACTTTTGTCTATTGTTCTTGATGGAGAATCTATTAGCGAAGCTAGTGTTGGAAGTCAATTCATAAATACTGGTATTACCGGGGGAGCAGCAACGATAAGTGGAAATTTTTCAGCTGAAAACGCCAGAGAATTAGAAGTTCAACTTAAGGGTGGTTCTTTACCTTTACCTATTGAAATTGTTGAAACTAATACTATTGGTCCTTTACTTGGCTCAAAAAATATTGTTAAGAGTCTTTATGCTGCTATTTGTGGATTGATATTTGTTGGAATATTTATGATTTTTAACTATAGAATTCTAGGTTTTGTTTCTGTTATTTCCTTGATTTTTTATGGTTTTTTTAACTTAGCTCTTTATTCTTTAATACCAGTGACATTAACTTTACCTGGAATAGCTGGATTAATTTTAAGTATTGGTATGGCTGTGGATGCAAATGTTTTAATTTTTGAGAGAATTAGAGAGGAACTTATAAATGGAAATACTCTTATAAGATCAATTGATAGTGGTTTTCAAAGAGCTAATTCGTCTATTATCGATGGACATATTACAACCTTTGTAAGTTGTTTTGTGTTGTTTTTATTAGGAACTAATTTTGTAAAGGGGTTTGCTGCAACACTTGGTATAGGAGTTGTTATAAGTTTATTTACCTCTTTAAATTGTTCCAAAACTATTTTAAGATTTTTAACTACTTATCAATCTTTAAGACAAAAAAATCTTTATTTAAGTAAATCTAATCCCCTACAATCTTAATTTATTAATTATCTAGTTCATGAAATCTTTAAGTTTTAATTTAATTAAAAATAAAAATAAAATATTTGGATTTTCATCTGTTCTTATATTGTTAAGTTTAATAGGAATTTTATATTCAACTTTCAACACTTCATTCAAAAAACCTATTAATCTTGGAATGGACTTTATTGGTGGTAATGAATTAAGAATTGAGAGGAATTGTAAAGAAGAATGTGAAAATATTTCTCCTGATTTGGTTATTGAAAAACTGAGAACTTTTTCAAATAATAAAAATCTTCTAAACAATATTAAATTACAAATTCAAAATAATAATAGTTTAATTTCTATTAGGACCCCTTATTTAACTATTGAAGAATCAAATGATTTGATTTCTATTGTTGATAAAATTTTAGGTCCTTTAAATTATGAAAGTAAAAACTCTAGAATAATAGGCCCAAAACTTGGTAAAAAACTTCTTGCAAATTGTGCCACCTCCTTATTAGTTTCTTTATTTGCAATATCTTTATATATCTCTATTCGATTTGATAAGAAATATGCATTGTTTGCTTTATTAGCTTTATTCCATGATTTATTTATTGTTTTTGGCATTTTTTCTTGGTTAGGAATTCTATTGTCAATTGAGGTAAATAGTTTGTATGCCGTTTCTTTATTAACAATAGCTGGTTATTCAGTAAATGATACAGTTGTCATTTTTGACAGGATTAGAGAAAATTTAAAGAAAAATTCAGATAACTATAATAAAACAATTCAAATTTCTGTTAATGAATCTTTCCGAAGAACGTTTTTTACTAGTATTACAACATTAATACCTCTACTAACACTAATAATTTTTGGTTCATATTCGCTATTTTGGTTTTCTGTATCTTTGACACTAGGAATTTTAATTGGTAGTTATTCAAGTATATTACTAGCACCTACATTTCTAATTAAAGATTAAATAAAGGGAGTAATTTAATGAAAATAAATTACTATTTAATTCTTCTATTTTCTTTAGTAATAATTGATTTATCTACAGAATTAAGAATACTAATAGATCATTTTACATTTAATTCCTTATATTTTGCATTAGCTAAACATCCTCTTTCATTCTTTATACTTTTTTCTTATCCATATTTGTATAGGAAATTAACTAAATAAAAGTCTTTAATTATCATTAATTAGCTCTTTAATTAAAACTTGTGTTACTACTACAATTGGCAAAGATAATACTAATCCTAAAGGACCAAAGATGAAAGTAAATCCAAATTGAGATATTAATGTTAATCCTGGAAGTAAATTTGTTTTCTTCTTCAAAATAGAAGGCATTATTACATAACTCTCTATATTTTGAATGATGATATAAGCTCCAAAAACAGCTACTGGTTTCCAAAAGTTATCTAAAAGTGCGATTGAGATAGGGAATATTCCACTTAAAACTGGTCCGATGTTAGGAATTATGTTTAAGATCATTGCTATAATTGCATTTGATACTACATATTTAACATTTAAAATTGATAAAACTATTAAAGATAATAAACCTACTGATATTGAACTCACCACTATAGAAAAAGTCCAATTCGTTAATGCAATATTGCACTTATCTAATATAATCCTGAATTTATTTCGATAAACTTTTGGAACGATAAGGAGTACTCCCTCTTTATAAGCTTTTGGTTCAATGGATATCATAAAACTTACAACTAATACAAAGATTACTCTTATAAATCCAGATCCGAGGTTTCCAGCTAAATTAATTATATTTATAAAACTTTCTTGAATTGCTTTGGCAATAGTAGCGCCATCTGGAATTGGAACTACATCATTAACAAGGTCGAAAATGTTTATTATCCTCTCAGATTCTTTACCATAAAGTAAATCGTTAAATTTATTTAGGTTAGAGTTGATCAATTCATTAACTCTTGATAATCCATTTGGAATATCTATTAATATTTCATTAAATTCTCTTATGAATGGGGGCAATACAATGATAGAAATAGCAAATATCATGAATGATATTCCTACTAGAACAATCAATAAGGAAACAAATCTTGGTAATTTTAAAATTGTTTGTATTTGATTACATAAATTACTAACTACATTCGATATTACTAACGAACAGATTATTAAAAGAATGAATTCCCTAAGGGTCCATACTATTAAAAAGCTTATTATTACAACAGAAAATTTAAAATAGAAGGAACGATTCAATTTTTATAATCTATTTACTTCTTCTCAGAGTATCCTAATCCATTTGATTTAGCATAACTATTAGCAAACCTCATAAATCTATCAAAATCAGATTTGGTTTTCCATATGTAGGTTCCTTCTAAAAACATTGGTTCACCATCAACAAATTTGACTTTAACTTCTCTGGTTAAAATTTCTCCTTCGGAATCAATCATTCTCATTCCTGTAATTTCACCATCTGCTATTGAAGATAATGCTTGAGGTTTTTCGAATATAAATATTGCTTGTCCAGTAGTACCATCATTACCTCTTGTTAATCTAATTTCTGGAACAACTGGTTCATCAGTTCCTTCATAAAATTGAATTTTTGCTAACTTATTTTCTGCCATAATAATTTAAAAGTTAATTTTATATTGTAGATAATAAAAGCATATTTCGTTAAAATTTATGATTTCATATATTCCTTTATTAATCTCAATGTTGTTTGATCGTCAAAGATATCTGTCATATCTATTGTTTTAATATTATTTACCCTTGTTTTTTCATACTCATAGCACTTATCATAATATTCTAAAACAGACTTACAAACCGATTTCCAATCTTTATTTTTAATTGACTCGATTGCAATAGTTGTTCTTTGTGGACCTAATCTTTTCTTTATTCTTAAAACAGCTTCTATAAGATCTTTTTCTTCAAAAATACTATATGTTTTAATTAATTCCTCTAAACGATTTGATTCACTTTTTTTTATTTCTATTCTTTCTGCTGTTTTCATTTGACTAAAAAACTTATGAGGTATTTTACATTTTCCAATATTTGCACTTTCAGCCTCGACAAATATTTTCTTATTTTTTATAAAACCTTTTAATTCCTCTGCTATGGTATTTTCAAATTGTTCATTTGAAGGTTGTGCTTTCATACCTATACCGCCAAAAGTACTTCCTCTATGGTTAGCTAACCCCTCTAAATCAATTATCTGATAATTATTATCACGAAGTAATTTTAATATTTTAGTTTTACCAGTTCCAGTTTTCCCACCCATAACAACTATTTCCCATTTTTTATTAAAGCTATCTAAAGTCCATTTTCTGTAGCTTTTATAGCCATTTTTTAACGTAACACTTCTATGATTGTATTTTTCTAAAAGCCAGCATATACTTTGAGATCTCATTCCACCCCTGGCACAGTAGATTTTTAAAGTGGGATCACTAAATTGTGAAAAATGACTTGTCAATTTATGATCATTTATAACTTCAAATAACTTATTAATAATATTTTCAATTTTAATGGCTAAAAATTCCAAACCTTTTATTACTGCTTCTTCTCTTCCGTAATTTTTATATACAGTTCCTACTATTGATCTCTCTTCATTATCAAATAACGGAATATTTATAGAATTTGGCATATGTCCTTTATAATATTCTCCTGGACTCCTTACATCAATAAGTGGCCCTTTGAACTTCCTGAATTTCTCTAGTTCTTCTTTTCTGGAGTTCATGGATAGTTTTAAAAATCAGATGGATTTATTAGAAATGACAAACAAAGATCAAGAAGACCATTATAAGAGTACATTAAATTTAGTTAATATTTTTGCTAAATCAAATCAACGGAAAAGAATAAATTTATTATCTGATATTGAATCAGATGTCGAAAACATATTTTTGATTGGAAAGAAAATATTTGATGATTTTGATCAGAAAGGAGATGATTGGGCTGCTGGTTGGTTACTACAGGTATTAAAAAAACATAAACCAATTTTTTTTAATGATAAAAAATATAATAATTGGTTTTTTACTTCTTCAGATGAAAATATTAACTATGAAGAACTACAGTTGAGGTTATTAGAACAAAACTTTGAGGATGCTGATAGATTAACTAGTTCATATTTAAGAAAACTTGCTGGTAAGCTTGCTGAAAATCGTGGTTATGTTTTTTATAGTGAGGTCAATAACATGTCAGGCACTGATCTTCAAACGATAGATAGATTATGGACTATTTATTCAAATGGCAGGTTTGGTTTTTCTATACAAGCTAAACTTCTTAAGTCAGTTGGAAAAAAATATGAATTGTTATGGCCAAAGATAGGATGGAAAAAAGATGGAAATTGGACTAGATATCCAAGTTCATTTAGTTGGTCATTAGAGGCTCCTGAAGGACACATGCCATTAATTAATCAACTTAGGGGGGTAAGACTTATGGATTCTATTCTCAGACATCCAGCAATTTCATTGAGGCATAATAATATTCTTTGATCTACAGCTATTTGATAAGTTAGACTATTTTTAATATGGAAATAAAGTTATGTCCTTTTTTCAGGGCAAAATTCTTTTAAATTTTATTATTGATTTACTTAATAGACCATCAATTAACTGGTCTAATTTTGAATTAAATTCCTCACTTCAATTAAATGATTTTGTTGATTTATTGTTAGAACCGTTAAATACTTCTCAATACAGCTACAACATAAAACTAGGTTTACATGAAGCACTTATAAATGCGGTTACGCATGGCAATAAACTAGATCCTAATAAATCGATTAGAGTTCGAAGAATCATTACACCCAATTGGTGTGTATGGCAAATTCAAGATCAAGGTAGTGGTTTAGAAATAAAAAAAAGATTATATAAATTACCTGAAAAACTTACTTCATTAAATGGGCGGGGTCTTTATATAATAAACGAGTGTTTTGATGATATTAGATGGAGTAATAAGGGTAATCGGCTTCAATTAGCCTTAAAAAGATGAATGTTTACTTGGACATGGGTTGTCTACATTAATTCCTTTTAACCATTTTATACTTTCTTCCAAATAATTTATAGTATCCTCTTCATTCTCTGAAATTAGTAATTGGCATAATGCAGCTGATATGAGTTCTGCTGATCTATTTAATTTTTTCCCCTTTAGTTTGTGCCAATCTAAGTGATCAATTTTTAACTTATTATTTAGTTTTTGGGCAAGTTGAATAGTATCTTCATCCGAGTTATTCATAGTATTTATTTATTGTTTATTCATTTTATAGCAGACCATACTTTAGTCATGAAAAATGAATTTGATTTTATGTTATTAAAACCTATATCTTTTATTTTAGAACTTATATCTTCTTTGATGTAATCATAATAAAAGGGTTCATGGAATGATTTATAAAAATTTTCCATTATCTGAATAAAATCAGGTGAATCATTCTCTTGTATTGAATCAGCAAGAATTAATATTCCATCTGGTTCAAGTACTCTAAAGAATTCTTTTAAGACATTTTCTCTTA
>QBZO01000023.1 GCA_003282225.1 Prochlorococcus sp. AG-335-I21 | reverse complement strand
GGATGCAGCATATGTGGCTAATGCTCTTGGCGAAAAACTTTATGTTTGGGGTATTGTTCAAGATGAATCATATGCATTAAAAATTGAAAAATTATTCTCTCCAGGGATTTTAGAATGGAAGGGTTTTGTAGAAACTGATAAGTTACAGAAAGAACTTGGAACTTGTAGAGCTTTACTTAATACTCCTAAATGGAACGAGGCTTATGGAAATGTAGTGGTTGAAGCATTAGCTTGTGGAGTACCTGTTGTGGCATATAAAAGGGGAGGACCAAGTGAAATTATCCAGCATGGTAAAACAGGTTTCTTAGCAAAACCTGATGACAAGCAAAGCCTACTTAATTACTTAAAAATTATTAATAATATTGACCGAAAAAATTGTAGAGAATGGGTTGATAGTAATGCCTCCTCAAATATATTTGCTGATAAAGTAGTGACTTGGCTAAATAAAGTTATTAAAGAATATCAAAAAGAAATTTAAATTAAATGATTTTTTTTAAGTTTAAAGAAAGACTTCTAACTTTTTTAGTAGTTTTGGTTTTTGGAATGATAATTTTTCTTTTAGGTTTAGGCTCTACAGGATTAGTAGATGAAACTCCTCCCCTTTTTGCTGCCGCGGGGAAGGCAATGAGTGAATCTGGCGATTGGTTAACCCCAAAAGTAAATGGTATTCTCCGATTTGATAAACCACCCCTTATTTATTGGTTAATGGGCTTGTTCTATTCCTTACCGAAAAATGAGGTATGGGATAGCCTTGGAACAATTTCGGCAAGACTTCCTTCGGCATTGGCTTCATTATTTTTGATGCTAATGATTGGAGATACAATATATTGTTGGCCGCAAAAAGGCGAGAGAAAATTAACAACTGCAATTGTGGCATCTTTGAGCTTTGCCTTGTCTCCACTATTAATTGTTTGGAGCAGAACTGCCGTGAGTGATGCACTCTTATGCGGGAATTTAGGGATAAGCCTTCTTTTGTTTTGGAGAAGAATGGCTAGTAATAAAAAAGAAAATTGTATCTCTCCATGGGTTTTTCTGGGGCTTGCAATTTTAACTAAAGGACCAGTAGCTTTTGTCCTCGCAGCGTTGACTATTTCATCTTTTTTATTCATTCAAAAGGATTGGAGGGATTTACTTGACAAAATAAAACTTAAAAGAGGTTTATTAATTACAGTTTTTTTAAGCTTGCCTTGGTATGTTTTAGAGCTAATAAAGGAGGGGAAACCTTTTTGGGATAGTTTTTTTGGGTATCATAATTTCCAGAGATATACATCCGTAGTCAATAATCATACAGAACCTATTTGGTTCTTTTTATACATAATGGTTATAGGATCATTACCATTTACTCCTTTTTTATTTCACGGAATATTTGAGGCTTTTAAAGACTTGAAAACTTGTTTAAAAAAAGATTGTATCCCTTCAGAAAGTTTATTTATTTATTGTTTATGTTGGCTGGGTTCTGTTTTAATATTTTTTAGTATTTCTGCAACAAAACTTCCGAGCTACTGGCTTCCTGCTATTCCAGCTGCAGCAATTCTGACAAGTAATAGTTATACGAAGCTTCAAAACGAAAAAAAAGTTTTTTCATCTTTGTGGGTTATTAATCTTTTTATTCTGTTTGGGTTATCAATAGCGTTCTTTTTATCAAATATTTGGTTGAACACAATAAATGACCCTGAAATGCCAAATCTTGCGTCAAACTTATTGAGTACTGGAATAATCCTTAAAGCAAAATTGTTTTTCTTTGTTTTTGCTTTCGTTGGAATTGTGTTATTTGTTTTTAGATCCCAAAATACTTTTCTTTATCTTCAATTATTACTTTTGCTAGGACAAACTTTTTTGATGCCACCAATCAGGAAATTAGGAGATATATCTAGACAATTACCTTTACGTAATATCTCTAAGCAAATTTTAAATAATCGACAGGGTGGTGAAACTCTCGCAATGATTGGAATAAGAAAACCATCATTACATTTCTACTCAAAACAAATAGTTTTTTATGAATCTAGAAATGTAGAAGGGGTAATTAATTTATCTGAGAGATTGACCTTTGATAGAAGGATTAATTTTCAAGACAAACCAAATTACGATAATGAATCTTTTTTAGTTGTCATAGATAAATACTCATCTAGTGAAGAACATTGGTCAAATATTAGTCATCAAAAACTAGGTGTTCATGGAATTTATAATCTATGGAGGATCAAAAAAAGTGATTTAAATGCTCAAGCAACTAATTTACTCAATAATGGTTTTGGATCTAATTGGAGAAATAAAAAAGTGGAAAAATTTTAACAAAGCTTTTTTTTAAGCATTTCATTCTTAAGGTCATCCAAACTACATTTATTTGGAATTTCGACATTATTTAAGTTATCTATTAATTCTAGATCTATGACAGAATCCTCCGCCAAAAAACTGAAAACCTCATTAATACTAATCCCCATATCGCGAGCCATTTCTGAAATGAGCCGTAAGGTATCTCTTCTTACAGAGATTTTAAGATCTAGAGGGATATATTCATTTTTAGGATTTACTGATTTCATACTATAAATCTTAAGACATTATGTAGATTTCCGAATATATTATTTACAATATTCAGTAAATATGTTTTTGGCAATGAATATATTTGCTTATTGAAAGGTGCTATTTCTGAGGTTATTGAGAAAAACCTATCAAATTTGCCAGGATAGGAATCGTGATAATTGAAATTAATGTTGTTGTAAAAAGAATTGTAGCTGCAATCTTTTGATTTGTTTTATAAGCCTCAGCCATCAAGATTGTTGAGACAGCTGATGGTGTTCCGGCCTGAAGAACAACTGCTGAAGTTTCGTTTAAGTTAAAGCCTAAGATCTTGCTAAACACAAATATAAAAAAAGGGAAAATTAACAATTTTAAAATTATTGAATATTTAATTCCCTTATTTAAATTAAAAAATTTAGTTTTGCTATTAGTGATTATTCCTAGTCTTGTACCAACAACAACTATTGCTAAAACTATTACTATTCTTGCTGGGATCCACATATATTCACCTAAAACTTTTTCCAACCCAAAAAGATATGCAATTAAAACACCTACTATTCCTCTTGAGGCAGGACTATTTAGTATTGCTTTTAAAAGTTCTTTGAAATTAAGATTATTATTGGAGTTTATCCTTTTTTTTAGAAAGAAAGGCCCAAATATCCAAGCAAATAAAGTTGTTCCTAAATCAAAGCCTATCGTAAAATTAATAGTACTTGTTGGAAGGAGGGCTAATGCAATTGGGATCCCAAGAAATGAAGTGTTACCTATTAAACCAGCTAATTGTAAAGAGTAATTAGGTAGTAATGTTTTAAATATTGAAAAGTAATTAATTAGAACTATTAAAAATCCAATTGATAGAAAAGCAATTAAAGCAGTTTTAATTAAATCTAGATCAATTCCTTCTTTTAATAAGAGGCCCATTACACTTAAAGGAATACCATACTTAATCAGGGGTAAAGCGATAAGTTCTGATAGTTTAGGTTTTCTTCTTCCAATAAAAAAACCTAAAATCAAGAAAGGAATAATGTTTATAAAAAGATCGTAAATAGTATTAATTTATTTTTAATAAAATAATCCTACCTTTTTAGGAGTTATGTGATGAATATATATTTTTTATTTAATTTAAATAATTTTCCAAATTGCATTTTCTGGAATCAAGGGTGTCTTTTTTAAATCTTCAGGTTCTTTTGTAAGGACACGCCAATTTGGGACTCTACATGTTACGTATGATGGGCTTTCTATTAATATTCCAGGCTTTTCATCAAAGGTGCAACTAAAACCCTCTTTCCAATATCCCCCTTCATTGAGGCTTCCTTTAAACCAAACCCAACATTTAGTAGATTTCAAGACTTAATTTGTTATTTGATTCATATTAGGCTTTATTTAAATGTTTCACGCACAGTTTTACGGGCAAATTAATACTTTTAGATTAACTAATTATCACTATCTAAAATTTCGGGAATAATATATTTTTGAAATTAAAATAGATAAATTTAGTATAAGAGTGATAATGTTCGCTATTAAAATTGGTAATGAAGATATTTTGTAACCATAAATAATCCAAGACACTAAACCGCATATAAACATTATTAAAGTAACTAAAGAGACATCTTCAGCTTTTTTCGTCTTTAAAGTTTTAATTAACTGTGGGAGAAAAGCAGCTGTAGTTAAGAGTGCCGCAATGTATCCGAAAAACTCAATATTTAAAGAATTCATTATTTACATTTCTCAGATAAAAAAACTAAGGGATCTTCCATTTTAGAAGAATACCCAAGTACATCATTGGAAAAATAGTTGTAAATAATTTGATCTTTATCATCTAAAAGAAAGGAAGCACTTCTTTGAGGAAGATACTTATTATCAAGAATATAATCATTCCAGTTTTGAAGAATTTCTAACATATTAGTTAATCTGTAAGTAGCCAATTCAAAAGGCCTTAAATAACCATCACCACATGTATATTTGAAGAATACTCCAGGAAATTTTATCAAATTAAAGAGATTTATTTGATCCTCATCAGAAAAAATTTGTTTTGAATTCCTATCACCTGTATAGCCTCTAATAACCTCTTTAATCGTTTTTAACGAGTTTATTCCCGATAACATTATTAACATATTGATCCAACCTCCAAGTCCAATATCAATACCGTTTGAAACCTTAAGGTCATTGTGAATTTTATTATCGTAAACCACTTCTAAATTTTTATAAGGAAATCCTGTAAATTTGCAAAATTTGTCTTTACCGATTTTGTTGCCAATTGCTATTGCAAAAATATCTATATCTTTATTTTGAGTATTGTTTATAAAATTTTTCAAGTTAATTGCGTATTCAAGACTATCAAAATCACCCAGCAGACCAAATAAAACAATTAATTTATATTTTTTTGAACTTGAAAAATTAAAATCCTTAATCAGCTTATTAAGGTTAGTTTTTTGATTATTACTTAGCATTATTAGATTCTGATCATGTTAGATTACTAGGGACAGTTTTTTTTACGTAAATTTGTATAAAAATATACATGAAAAAGTTTTTATAAAAATTAATTTATCGTATTTTAATTTTATTATTTTAATGTAAACATTTTGAAGTTATGACCGTAGGAATTTATTACGCAACTACAACTGGAAAAACTGAAGACGTAGCTGATCGTCTTCACAACTTTATTTCTTCAGCAGAATCACCTAAGGATGTTTCCGATGTTGATGATCTTTCGGAATTTGAAGGCCTTGATGGAATAATTTGTGGTATTCCTACATGGAATACTGGAGCAGATGAGGAAAGATCTGGAACTGCTTGGGACTCAATATTAGAAGATATTGGGGAACTAAGTTTGTCAGGAAAAAAGGTAGCCATTTTTGGTTTAGGAGATTCATCTACCTATACAGAAAACTATTGCGATGCAATGGAAGAATTGCATAGTTATTTCACTAAAGCAGGTGCTGAAATGGTTGGTTATGTTGACAAATCTTCTTATACTTTTGATGAGTCAAAGAGTGTAATTGGAGAGAGCTTTTGTGGGTTACCACTTGATGAAGATAGTGAATCTGATTTAACAGACTCTCGTCTAGAAACATGGGCTTCTCAATTAAAGGGTGAAATTCCTTCATTGGGTTAAATCTTTTAAGAAATTTCGATTTTCTTTGTAACATTTGTTCTCTGCTGGCATGTTTTTTTTACATAAATAATTAAAGCCTGTAAAGATCTTGTGAAAATCAGTCGAATTAGCAATAAGCTCTATTTGCTGTTTATTTAAATCAAGTGTTACAAAACTACGGAAAATCCGACACTACCTATGACTGGTACGCAGGGAATTCTGGTGTTGTTGGCCGTTCAGGTAAATTCATAGCTGCTCATGCTGCTCACGCAGGTTTAATGATGTTCTGGGCAGGGGCTTTTGGATTATTTGAATTAGCTCGTTACGACGCCAGCATTCCTATGGGTGCTCAAAAAGCAATCGTTTTACCTCATCTGGCAGGTATTGGGATTGGTGGAATTGAAAATGGAGCCATTACAGAGCCTTACGGAATAGTTGTTATTTGCACATTGCATCTTATCTTTTCAGCAGTCTTGGGTGCAGGTGGACTTTTGCACTCCAATAAATTTGCAGGTGATCTTGGAGATTATCCAGAAAACAGTAAACCTCAAAAATTTGACTTTGAGTGGGATGATCCAGATAAGTTAACTTTTATACTTGGTCATCATCTTATCTTCTTAGGTTTAGGAGCAATAATGTTTGTTGAGTGGGCTCGTATTCATGGTATTTATGATCCTGCTATTGGTTCAACAAGACAGGTTATTTACAATTTAGATATCGCTGCTATTTGGAATCATCAGTTCGATTTCCTTAAAATTGATAGTTTAGAAGATATTATGGGCGGACATGCTTTTGTTGCATTCCTAACTATTATCGGGGGTGTTTTCCATATTTGTACAAAACAATTTGGAGAATATACAGAATTTAAAGGTAAAGGATTACTTGGAGCAGAGGCTATTCTTTCTTATTCAGTAGTTGGTGTTTCCTTCATGGCATTTATTGCGGCATTCTGGTGTGCTTCTAATACAACTATTTATCCAGTTGACCTTTATGGGGAACCATTGAATCTTGAATTTCAATTTGCTCCTTATTTTACTGATAGTGTTGATTTAGGTTCTGGACAATATAGTTCTAGAGCATGGCTTGCCAATGGTCACTTCTATTTAGGTTTCTTTTTCTTACAAGGTCATTTATGGCATGCTCTAAGAGCTATGGGATTTGACTTTAAGAAAATTGGTCAAGCATTTGACAATATGGAAAATACAAAAATTACACAAAATTAGTTAAATTAACAAAAAAAATTCCTCTCTATTTAGTTAGTGGGGATTTTTTTTGTAAAATTATCATTAAACTTACTTATTAAATAATGACTTTAACGGAAATAAATTGCAAAGAACTTTTTAAAAAAGCTTATGAAAAAAGGTATACATGGAGTACTGAATTTAATGGTTATCAAGGTAAATGTATTTTTTCAGTAAATAAAGATAGTTATAAAGGTGATTTCGTTTTAGGGAAAGATTTTAAAACGGAAATCCAAAATATTGATGATCCGAAAATAGTTAAAAGTATATCCTCACAATTATTCGAAGTGTCTATCCATAGGGTAAAAAGAGAATTTGAAGAAATTCACTCAAAAAACAATTTTAATTTAATTAAAGATTCAGAAAGTGGAATTGAAATGATAGTTTCCGGTAAAAGTGAGGGTGATAAATATCGTGTCAAAAATAATTGTATAAATATGGTTTATAGAAAAATCCACGGAATAATCATTGAAATTTTTGTTCAAGAATTCTTCGATACTGGGAATGGATTCCTAAGTAAGAAATATACTAGCCAACAAATTGATCCTAATACTCTTAAGGCTAATTCTTTGAAGTTGGAATATGAGGATAGATTTATTAATATTGGTTCTCAAGATATTTGGATACTTAATTCAAGATCAATAAAATACTTAAATAAAAATCAAGAAGAAGAAATACAAAAGTTTATTTTTGAGGATCTAAGTTTATTGGGCTAGTGGTTCACTTTTTACTCTACTAATCTAAATCCTTTATCAAGTAATTTCTGATAAAGAAGCCTAGCTCTGAAAGCAAGAATTTGCTCTTCATTTTCATTACTAATTACATGGAAGTAATTAGCATCTAGTTTATTTTTGCTAAAACATACATTTGCCTCCCCTAACCTTAGTGTCCAGTTTTCTTCTTTTGCTAAATCTTGATTAGGACCTAGATCCCATGGACATTTTTCAGGATATTTTTCTCTTTTGGATCCCATTGATAATTTTTAAACTACCCAATATTAGTAAACATTCAAAAGTATGGCTATGGATTTTAATTATTAGCTTATCATTAACTTTTCCTCTACTGCAGTAAAGGAATAATTTATTCTTTAGTCGCAATTAAACAGTAAAAAGGATCTTTATTTAAAAAATTAAAAATATTAAGAGAATGTTCATTAAACTTTTTAATGATTTTTGGTTCATTAAATCCGTTTGTAATTAATACTTTTCTTACATATTTGATTCTCTCTTCTTCAGTGGATGTAGTCCATATATTAGGAGCCTTATGCCAAAATGCTCTATTTGAAAAAGCAATCATAATCTTGCCCTGATTACTCAAAATTCTTACGATTTCTTTGGTTAAATTTTCTGGGTATTGTAAATATTGCCAGGCTGCCACCATTAAACAATAATCAACGCTTCCACTATCTAGAGGGATCTCTTGATTTAAATTGAAATTTTGTATCCAATAAGAATCAAAAATTTTGTTTTTTTCGAGTTCTTGTTTGTTTAATCCATGTCCAATCACTTTTTTATATTTTTTCTCTTCAGGTAAATAACTATCCCAACTGGACATTAAATCGAGTACCGTTGAATAATCTGAAATTTCTTTACTATAAACATTTGATAGATATTGCCTGAAGTTTGCATCTAAATGATAAACAAATTTTGGATCAGAGTAAAATTCTTCATCATTGCTCTCATCAAGTTTTTTTCTTTGATAATTATTTAAAACTTCCAAGATCATTATTATGAGACATACATTAAATTTAGTAAATAGATATTAATATTGTGCTTTAAAAATCTATTTTCTGTTGAATTAATTAAAGATTTTAAAAAAAGCTAGACATCTATTCAAAAAAAGTTAAATTATTAAATATCAATTTAATTAATATGATTGAATTTAAAAGGAGCAAAAAAAGTAGATCTAAAAATGCCCTTTTCAATCCATATAAAAACGGAATTAGTCAATACGATATGGCATATCTTTCATCAAAAAAAGTTTTAAAAACCAAAACTTTAAATCTACAAAATGATTTTCAAAAAGATAATTTAGCTGCATAAATATGCCTTATATTAATGTTTCTACTTCAGCAAAAATAAAGGATAAGAAAAAATTACTTGAAGAAATCTCAATGTTAGTCTCGTCTTTAACAAATAAATCAAAAAGATTTGTTATGGCTAAATTAGATGATAATTCCGAAATGTTTTTCGATGATGAAAGCCCTTGCTGCTATTTAGAGATTAAGTCAATAGGCTCTTTAACCCCTTCAGAAATGGCAAAACCTATTTGTAATTTTATTTATGAAAAGATTGGAATTCCTTTAGATAAAATTTATATTTCTTTCGAGGATGCGCCTGCTTCAATGTGGGCTTGGAATGGAAGAACCTTTGGTTAATAATTATTATTTTAGGTATTAATTAAATGGAAATAAAAAAATTAGTTGATTTAAATAGTCTTAGATCTGCTCCTCAATTAAGAAGCATTGAAGTAAAAAAACTATTAGAGGAACTTGAAGCTAATATTTTTAATGCCGATTGGATAACAATAGGAATAATGGCCCCTTGTGATACAGATGCTATTGAAGCATTACAATCAATTTCTAAAAAATATTCCTCAATTAAATTTGGTAACTTAGATTCGCTCCATGCCGATGGAAGTGTTTTTTTAAAAGGTAACCAAAAAACTGGAAATGTTTACATAAGATCTGAAAATGGTCTCGGGGAAGGCATTTTATTAACATGTCAATATGAAAAAGATACTAAAGAATCATTCACTTATGGACCTTTACCATTAGGGTTTTTTAATAATTAAATCGAGTTCCGATTTATTTTTCCTAAAAAATATCTCATATTGAGCCTTTTATATCAGGCGAACATGTAAATTCATTTGAGTTGATAATTAATTTTTAGTCATAAAGTAATTATTTTTTCGTTCCTCTAATAGTTAAGAAAAAAATATTATCAAAAACGGGAATAAAATAAATATCAAAATGTAATTTTCTTACACTAATAGAAGCTTTGTTATTATGAAAATGAGTTTACTTTTAAAATTTTTGACTTTTTTAAAACGATGTTTTTTCAAGATATAATTCAAAATTTAAATAAATTCTGGTCAGAAGAAGGGTGTATAATTATGCAGCCTTATGACACTGAAAAGGGAGCAGGAACAATGAATCCTCATACCTTTTTAAGGGCTATTGGGCCTGAGCCATGGAGTGTTGCATATGTAGAACCATGTAGAAGACCTACAGATGGAAGATTTGGAGATAATCCAAATAGGGCTCAACATTATTTCCAATACCAAGTAATTATTAAACCATCACCAGATGAAATACAGGAAAAATATCTAACTTCATTAGAGTACTTAGGGATAAACCCTAAAGATCATGACATAAGGTTTGTAGAGGACAATTGGGAGTCGCCTACCCTAGGAGCCTGGGGAGTAGGCTGGGAGGTTTGGTTAGATGGGATGGAAGTTACACAATTTACTTATTTTCAACAATGTGGAGGAATTGATTGTAATCCAATACCTATCGAAATAACTTATGGATTGGAGAGAATAGCGATGTTTCTGCAAGATAAAGAAAGTATTTGGGATCTAAATTGGAATAAGAATCTTAATTACAGTGATATTTGGCTTCAATTTGAAAAGAACCAATGTTCTTTTAATTTTAGCGAATCAACCCCTGAAAATATGAGAAAATTATTTTCTATTTATCAGGAAGAAGCTACTTCTTTAATTGAAAAAAATCTTACGTATCCAGCTCTAGATTTTGTTTTAAAGTGCAGTCATTGTTTTAATTTACTTGATGCTAGGGGAGTTATTTCCGTAACTGATCGAGCGCAATACATAGAAAAAATTAGGAAATTAGCTAGAGAAGTTGCATCTTCATGGATAAATGAGAGAACTGTTTTGAATTTCCCGCTAGTGAAAAAATTCAATTCAGAAGCTAATATAAAGTAATAATGACTTACGTATAAATTTATACTCGTGAAAGAATCTTTTATCTCTACCTAAAAAAGTTACACTCGATACAATTTAATTACCCATTCGTATGGGTTTTTTCCGTGTGAGGCAAAATGAAACTCTTCCAACAAATGTTGGTTGCTGGTGCAGCTATTGGCTTAATTGCTCCAATTGGCGCTCAAGCAAATGACATAAACTTTGAAGGTATGAATACCTACTCTCGTAGTAAATCATCTTCAAAAAAACAAAAATTTAATATTAAAACTTTTGCAAATGAACTTGTAAAAGTTAATAGCAAAGTTGATGGCCTAGAAGCTCAACAAAATGATTTTGAGGCAGGTGCTTTTTCAAGCACTACTACCATGGATGGTAAGGCTGCTTTCTGGATTGGTGCCTATGATGGTGGTGATGCAATCGGTGACACCGAAAATGTTGAAACAGGTTACATTTACCAAATGAACTTGAATACAAGTTTCACTGGTGATGATAACCTTTATGTTCGTCTTAAAGCAGGTGATGTTGGTGGCACTGAAAGTAGTGATCCCTCTATTTGGGATAATCCTACTGTCTACCATATAGAGACAAAAGATACTAATGACGCACTTAAATTTGATAAGGCATGGTATTCGTTCCCCATCGGAGATAATATTACTGCTTTCGTAGGGCCAAGAATTGAAAACTACTACATGTACATAACTCCTTCGATTTATCAGCCAGGTGTTTTGAAATCAATGAAACTTGGTGGTAATTCTAACTTTGGTGCCAGTACAGACGTTGGTTATGGTTTCAAATACGAAACTGATGCTGGATTCGGTATAGCTAGTAACATAGTCTCTAAGGGTGCTGACGGTGTAGAAGGTCATTTAGGTAAAACAGACGATAACAAATGGGATACCCAAGTTGCCTACACCACTGATAGATGGCATGTTTCCGCTACTCTCTCTAATCAGCAAGGGTGGGGTAGTCAAGGATATAATGCCACAAGTAAGGCAGATGGATTAGCTGATGCTAATGGTGAGGATGCTACTGGTTATGCTTTTAGAGCATATTGGAAGCCAGTCGAATCTGGTACTGCTACTCCTGAAATAAGTGTTGGTTATGACATTAGATCAGCAGACGATGCTGTTTCATCTGGTGAACCTACAGATTCTGACAGTTACTTTGTGGGATTAACTTGGAGAGATATGTTCCAAGCAGACGATAGAATCGGTATTGCTGTTACTCAGCCATTAAAAATTACCGAGTGTAACGGAACTTGTACTTCACCCGATGTTGATCCATTTGTCTGGGAAGCTTATTATTCTTTCAGACCTAACGACTCAATGGAAATTAGACCAGCTATCTTCGGAGGTACAGATGTCTACAATGATACAGAAGATGATATATTTGGAGCAGTTGTAACAACAATGTTCAAGTTCTAAAAATTTAAGAAAATATAAAATTTCTTAATATAAAAAACACCCATAAAGGGTGTTTTTTTTTGATTATCTTTATTTGATAGATTAACTTACCAGCAATTTTCTCCCTCTCCGATAGGGATACAGGTACTTGATTTAGCAGCTTCATCAGCTAATTTTTGGGCTGCTTCATCCAATATAAAATCTGAGTTAACCGGCATATCAGTATTCCATTCTTTTAGACCTCCCATATCATTTTCTCCTGCTTTTAAGGAAATATCTTCTGTTGTGGCTATGGAAAGGGCACTTGTTGCTGCTACAAATAATGCTATTGCACTTCTTTTAGGCATTTTAAATTAATACTTAACTATCGATATATTAAATAATTGAAAAACTAATTTCTACGTCATGTATAAAATGTTTCTTTAGTTTCCAAGTAATCTAAGAAAGTTTGAATAAGATTTGAAAACTAAATCTAGTTCATCAGATCTCCCATTCTTAGCTAGTAGTCCTCTAGCACCTGCATCAAGATCAAATAAATACTCTCTTTGTTCAATTGATTTAACATAACTTTCAATCCATCCAACACATACTAATCTTTCACCATTTTTTATCTCTTTAACTGAGTGTAAATAAGTACTTGGATAAATAATCATCTCACCGGCATTTAGCTTAAATTCTTTCTCAGAATTCATTGTTTCTATTACTAACTCTCCACCTTCATAAAAATCTTTATTAGTTAATGAAATAGTAAAAGATAAATCTGATCTCCCTGAAGACATAAATGGATTATCAATATGTCTGCCATAAAACATGTTATTAAGTGATTTTGTGAACATTGTTCCATGGATTATTTTCGGTAGTGAAAAACTCTTAATTAGCGAGTTAGCCAGGATCTTTTTATTAAGTAATTGAGAATATTTTTTTGAAACTTCTGAATTTCTATTTAATTGCAAATTATTTTTGACTTTTGAAGCATGACTCCCCGCGGTCTTTTTTCCATCTTCCCAAAGCTTATTTTGTTTATTTATATTGTTATTTAATATTTCAATTTCCTCTTCATTAAGTAGCTGGTGAGTTAAATAATTCATTTTGCGTATAAAAAATGATACAAGGTCGTGTATAGAAAATTTCTTTTAGGATTCTTGCTCGTTGGATATATATAAAGTAACCATAGATACTATTTGACAAAAGTGCAGAAACTAAAAAGACTTTTTTATTCAGCTTTGACTCTTACTTTCTTATTTAATACAAATATACCTGTTAACTCTACTGAAAAAGAAGTGAAGGTTTATTCAGGAAGGCATTATAATACTGATAGAGGAGTTTACAAGAAATTTGCAGAAGAAACTGGGATAAAAGTAAGACTTATTGAAGCTGCCGGTATATCTTTAATTGAAAGATTAAAAAGAGAAGGAAAAAATTCTCAAGCAGATTTAATTTTGCTTGTTGATGCAGCTAGAATAACTAACGCTGCAAAAGCAGGTTTGCTGCAAAGAATTGACTCATTAAATTTAGAAAACGATGTTCCTGATGGTTTAAAAGATCCTGAAAAGAAATGGTACGCACTAACCAGAAGGGTCAGGGTCATAGTTGCTAATCCAAAAGTTGTTGATGTTAATAAGATAAGGGATTATACGGATTTAGCTGATCCCTCTTTAAAAGGGAAAGTATGTTTAAGAAATAGAAAAAGTCCTTACAACCAATCTCTGGTAGCTAATCAAATAGTTAATAAAGGTGAGTCTGAAACGAAAGCTTGGTTAAGTGGAATGATTTCTAATGTTTCTAAACCTTTCTTCCCAGGAGATATTGCAATAGTAAGAGCAGTTTCTAAGAAAAAATGTGGTGTCGGGATTGTAAATCACTACTATGTTGCAAGAATGCTTGCTGGCGTTAATGGAAGAAGAGATTCTTTATATGCAAAAAAAACCTCTGTTATTACACCCAATCCTGCACACGTAAACATTAGTGCTGGAGGAATTGCTAGATATGCAACTAATAAGTCTGAAGCTATAAAACTGCTTGAATTTTTAGCCTCTCCGGAAGGAAGTAAGGGTTTAGCAGCACCTACTTTTGAACATCCTTTAAAAGAAGTTAATCAAAATGAAATAGTCAAAAACTTTGGGGAGTTTACTCCTGATACAGTCACTGTAGATGAGTTAGGTGAAAATAATTCTCTCGCAATAAAAATGATGAAAGAAGCAGGTTGGAATTAAAAAATATCTTTTTAGAAAAACAAAACTAATACAAGTTTGTCAATATACTCTTAAAAGCGGGAGAGGTGGCTGAGTGGTCGAAAGCGAACGACTCGAAATCGTTTAATAGGCAACTATTCGTGGGTTCGAATCCCACCCTCTCCGTTATTTTGTAGTTTCTAGTAGAACCAAATAGGTTCGAATAAAGAGTTTTTAAAACTATTATTGAGGTTTTTCTTCACTAATATTTCCCACTATTCCACGGTAGACATTAATGTGTTGGTGGATATGTTGGTGGATAGGTTTAAATATTTATTAAAAAGGGTTATGAAAAGATGTTTTTTTCTTGTGATAACATTCTAAAAAAAACCGAAATGAATAACGAAGGGGAAGCACTTACTCAAAATAGACTTGGATTTGAGAAACTAAATATTGCATTAGGCATTCTTTATAAAGAGTGGTATGAACTCATATCTCATCAACTTTCTGAGTCAGATGGAATGAACCTTGAATTGGGTTGCGGTGCAAGTTTTATGGATAAAATAATTAAAAGCGTTAAAAAATCAGATGTTTTTATAAACTCAAACACTGATTTAAAATTAGATGCAATAGAAGTAGGATTAAAATTTGAAAATAAAATATCAAATTTAATTTTAGTTAATGTTTTCCATCACATAAATAATCCTGAATTATTTTTAAGGTCAGCAGAAAAATCTCTTTTGAAAGGCGGTAGGATAATTATGGTTGAACCTAGTAATAATAACTGGAGTAGGTTGGTTTATAAACTAGTTGGACATGAAAAGTTTGATACCGAACAAATAACATGGGAGTTTGAATCAAATGATCCTTTATTAGATTCAAATCAAGCACTTTCATGGATAATTTTTAAAAGAGACTATAAAAAATTTAAAAAATTATTTCCTAAATTTTCTATTCTCAATAAGAAAAGTATGATGCCCTTGTCTTATTTGTTGAGTGGAGGACATACTCATAATACGAAAGTTGGTAAAATCTTCATAATGATAATTAGGAAACTAGAAAGGATGTTTTTTGATAATCAATTTGGAATATTTGATCTTATATGTATAGAAAAGAACTGAATTTTAAATCAATAATTTTTAAAATCCTTTTTATATATTTAGTGGTTTATTTTGTGGCATTAATATTTAGATATAATTATGATATTGAATCTTTCTTAAATAATGTTCACTATAAATATTTGATATTTTTGAATATAATCTCTATTTCTTTGGGTCTGCCTTTAACTATTATTTTTGACTTTATATTAATAAAGTTTTTTGGTTTATATTATATTTTATTTTTTTCTCCAGTTTTAACATTTTTGGGATTAGTTCAAGTCTTGATTTTAAGGAAACTTAATTTCAAGTTTTCTAGAAGTATATTTTTTTTAAAAAATCCTAAAAACACTTATCTTTATAAATTTTTTGAAAAAGTTAATTTTAAATCATCTTATATATTAATCTTGAGAACGTTCCCGATTTTACCTTTTTTCTTAGGTAGTTATTTCATTGCTTCTTCTAAAAGTAAAAAAAGGATTATATTTATAAATTCATTTTTTGGTTCATGTTTTTATTATCTGTTTCTGTTTTTAATAATTAGGAATGCTTAGTAATAATTTATTGATGAAAACTATATGGATTTAGTTTTTGATCGTCCAGTATATGCCACTTTCTTGTGTTGGTGGATGTGTTGGTGGATATGCTCTGAATCACTCAAATATAAGTCCTACATAGTGCAGTATCTCCCTATTGAAATTGAAATTCACCATCTCCTTACGATTTCAAATTATCCCATTTCAAGGAAGATAAATTTATTAAAATTTCCCTGAGTTTATAACTATAAATTAATTTCACCTTTATTAAAATTTAAAACTACTTATTAAATTTATTCTGAAAGAATAATTGCTGTTGGCGTGATTGTTGGCGGGTTACTCATAAAAGTTAAAGCTAGGAGTTCCCTCTTTAATTATTTGACGATAGATTGAAGAGTAATTAAATGTTAAAAATTAATTTGAGCTATTTAAATACTTTTTTATTATTGCTTTTAGTTCTAGCTAATTACTCTAATTTGTACCTTACTCATTTCAAAAAAAGAAGATAGTAATCTTTAAATAGGCGTAATGACATGAATTTGTTATGAGATGTTTTTAATTTTTTTGTGTATATTTGATCCTCAAGGAATATGCTCTACATAAACCTCATTATTAATAATTGAGGCATGATTTTATATATTTTGCCCACTTCTTATGACCATTCTTAGAAAGGTGAACACTATCAACATAATCTGTTGATAAATAGTCATCTTTCTTAAATTACTTAATTAATTATTTAAAATTTGATTCGAGGGCCTCTACTTTTTTTTGAAGCATATTAATTTTCGAAACTAAATCAATATTACCTTTTTTTAGAATTATTCCATCAACGAAAACCTTACCATTTAAAGTTGTTTCTTTTATGTTCTTATTTCCTATTACAACTTGATTTGATTTGTCATTCTTTGCCCCGTGACCAATAGCAATTGATTCATTAATGTTTTTTGATACAGATTTGCCAGTATAGTTACCAATCCAAGTATTTTTATTTGTACGTTCAGCATTAAAATTACTATTACGACCACCATATCCACTTAAATAACCAATAGCTATATTCCCAGTTCCTTCTAAATTAGCATGCAAAGCATTACTTCCAATAGCAATATTTCTATAACCTTTTTTTGATTCATACATAACGTTATTACCTAATCCAATATTATTTTTTCCTTGGTTAAGATTTCTTTGACTATCAATTCCAATAGCAATATTACTGTTACCTTCTTTTAATACATATTGTGCAGATCTGCCAACTGCAATATTTTGTGTTGCATTACATAAACTATGTTGCGTATTTGGACCTATTGCGACATTCCATTTTCCATCAATACAATCTTCATTTAAAGAGAATAAAGATTCTTTACCAATTCTTATATTTGATTGTTTATTCTCAGAAATTAATTCATCTATTCTGGTATTTATTCTAATATCCTCAGAGTTCAAATCATCATCTGCTGAAAACGATCGGTTTTGAAGTGTTGAAATTAAATTATCGATTCTTATATTTGATTGTTTATTCTCAGAAATTAATTCATCTATTCTGGTATTTATTCTAATATCCTCAGAGTTCAAATCATCATCTGCTGAAAACGATCGGTTTTGAAGTGTTGAAATTAAATTATCGATTCTTATATTTGATTGTTTATTCTCAGAAATTAATTCATCTATTCTGGTATTTATTCTAATATCCTCAGAGTTCAAATCATCATCTGCTGAAAACGATCGGTTTTGAAGTGTTGAAATTAAATTATCGATTCTTATATTTGATTGATCATTATTAGAAACTACATTATTGGTATTAACATATGATTCTCTTAACTTACATAAATTCCAATAATTAGAAAAGGACAAAACCAGCAAAAGTGGATAGGAAATAGAAAAAAAGTTGATTTTAAAAAAATTTTTAAAATTTAGATAATTTTTT
>QBZO01000022.1 GCA_003282225.1 Prochlorococcus sp. AG-335-I21 | reverse complement strand
GGACTAGGTCCAGTTAAAGGAATTCTTACAGCTGCTGATCTATTACCCTCTGAGTAAACTAAGTTAACCGGAGCTTCAAATCCTGGGACTAATCTTTTATAGCTATTAGTTGTTGGATTTGTAAATGCAAGGAATGATGGAGCATGTTTTAATATACCTCCGATATACCACCTAGCGGTCTGAGATAGATTTGCATATGATCCTTCGCCATAAAATAGAGGTTGACCACTTTTCCATAAACTTTGATGAACATGCATGCCCGTTCCATTATCGTTAAATACAGGTTTGGGCATAAATGTCGCTGTTTTCCCGTATTTTTTTGCTATGTTTCTTACAACATATTTGTATGTCATAACGCTATCAGCAGAGTTAATTAAGGAATCAAATTTCATTCCAAGTTCATGTTGACCAGCTCCAGCCACTTCATGGTGATGCTTCTCAGTTGGTATTCCTAATTCGCCCATTAGCAACAACATTTCAGATCTTATGTCTTGAGCTGTGTCATTAGGAGCAACTGGGAAATATCCCTCTTTGTATTGAATTTTATAACCTAAGTTTCCACCTTCCTCTATTCGGCCAGTATTCCAGGGGGCTTCATTAGTATCTACACTATAAAAACAACCACCTTCTTTAGATTCATATCTAACATCATCGAATAAAAAGAATTCTGGCTCTGGTCCAAAGAATGCAGTATCTGCTATACCTGTGGAATCTAAATATTTTAATGCCTTTTGAGCTAATGATCTTGGACACCTATCATAGGGTTCTCCACTTCGCGGCTCTTGAATAGAGCAAATCATGCTTAAGGTTTTATGTTTATAAAAAGGATCGATCCATGCGGTACTTGAATCTGGAACCATAGACATGTCAGATGCATTAATTGCTTTCCAACCTCTTATAGAAGATCCATCAAAGGCAAGACCTTCAGTGAATGATTCTTCTTCTATCATGTCAGATGTCAAGGTTAGATGTTGCCATTTACCATGAATGTCAGTGAACTTTAGATCGATAAGTTCGATTCCTTCATCCTTGATCTGACTTAAAACGTCTTGGGGAGACTTGGCCATTTCTTTATTAATACCTCCAATAAAATTAATAACTTGACGAATCTAATTATGTATCAAAAGTAACCTTTTTCAACACTTGCTAAGTTCTTTGAGTATTTCAAGTTATATGTTTACTAATTGTTAACTAAAATATTTAAATTGGATGAATTTCTTTAAAGATTCTTCGCTTTAGTATAGAAATTAGTTTAATTTAAAAGTAATGCTTTAAAAGTTTTTGACCGAAACAAAACTCATTTCAACCTTAAATGAAGAGAATCTACCTCATCTTGATAAAACTTTTGTTCCTTCAAGACTTTTATTAGGGCCTGGCCCTTCAAATGCTCATCCCGAAGTCCTTAAGGCTTTAGCACTTAACCCAATAGGACATTTAGATGATGCATATATAGAGTTAATGTCAGACGTACAAAAATTACTTAGATATACATGGCAGTGTAATAATCGAATAACTCTTCCCATGAGTGGTACAGGTAGCGCAGCCATGGAAGCATCTATTGCTAATTTTATAGAGCCTGGAGAAAAAATTCTAATCGCAAAAAAAGGATACTTTGGGGATCGTTTGGTTGATATGGCCTCGAGGTATAAAGCAGACGTATCAGTAATAGAAAAACAATGGGGAGAAGCTTTTTCTTTTGAAGAAATAAAATATGAAATAGAAACTAATAAACCATCAATTTTTGCTATTGTTCACGCTGAGACATCAACTGGGGTATTACAACCTCTTGAAGGTATAGGTGATTTATGCAGAAAGAATAATTGTTTGTTTTTAGTTGATGCTGTTACATCATTAGGTGCTTTAGAACTTTTTATTGATGATTGGAAAATTGATCTTGCTTATAGTTGTAGTCAAAAAGGTCTAAGCTGCCCCCCTGGACTTAGTCCTTTCACAATGAACAAACGTGCCGAAGATAAGCTTAGTGCAAGAACTTCTAAAGTTCCAAATTGGTACTTAGATTTATCTTTATTGAATAGATATTGGGGCTCTGATCGTGTTTACCATCATACGGCTCCAGTGAATATGAATTTTGCAATAAGAGAGGGTTTGCGCTTAATCGCTAATGATGGCTTAGAAAATATTTGGAGAAGACACAATTCTAATGCAATTAAATTATGGAAGGGATTAGAGAGTCTAGGTATGGAGTTACATGTTTCTAATGAATTTAGATTACCTACTTTGACAACAGTGAAAATTCCTCCTGCAGTAGATGGAGACGCATTTAGAAATCATCTTTTGAAAAATTTTGGTGTTGAAATTGGGAATGGACTAGGTTCATTGTCTGGGAAGGTTTGGCGTATTGGATTAATGGGGTTTAACTCTAGTGAAGAGAATGTAGATCTTTTATTAAATTTATTTGATACAGAACTAAAGAAATTTTCTATTTTTGATTCCTCATCTTTTTGAACCATAACTTAATTTTATTTTTACATTCCTGATTTAAAATCCCTCCTACCACTTTCATTTTATGATGTGCGCTTTTATGCTTAGATAAATCAATCGTTCCACCGAATCCGCCTCTTTTATAATCTTCTGCACCATATATAACTTCACCCATTCTTGCTTGAACTAATGCGGCAGCACACATTGTACAAGGCTCTAAATTTACAATTATGCTGCATTCATTAAATCGCCAATCATTTTTAATCCATGAAGCTTGTTTAAGTGCTATTAATTCTGCATGTCCTAATGGGTCATTGTTAATTTCTCTTTTATTGCTTCCTCTACCAATACATCTTCCTTTCTCATCTATTATTACTGCTGTAATTGGTAATTCAACCTTACCTACTTCTTCTGATCTTCGTAAAATGAATTTCATCCATTTAAGATAATCTAAGTGTTCAATTTTTTTATGCTGGTTTATTGTTATTTGGTTCATTTTATCAATTTCTTTTTATTTTTATAAACATTATAAATAACCTAATTAATAATTATTTTAAAGAATGACTTCAGATTCAATTAATAATCAAAAAAATCTATTTCCGATATCTTCTGGAAGTAACGAAAGTTTGCTTATCCTTCTCAACAGAACTTCTGAAATAATATGCAAATGGTTTTCAGATGCAGATAAATTAGGTCCTATACCCATCGATAGAAACTTTGAATGTTCAGTTCCAGGAGAATATGGGGAGTCTGTGAATGTTTTATTCTCTGAGATTGAAAGTCTTATTTATAGTTCTTTTAATCCAGTACATCCAGGCTCCCTTGCACATTTAGACCCTCCACCATTAATTATCTCTATTTTGGGAGATTTAATTGCTGCTGGCATAAATAATAATCTCCTTGCAAATGAATTATCACCAAGTCTTTCTCATCTTGAGGAATCGATTTGTAAGTGGTTTTCAATAAAACTAGGTTTTGCCGATTTAGCAGGTGGCGTTGCAGCAAGTGGCGGGACCTTAAGTAATTTAAATGCGTTAGTCGCAGCAAGAAATTATGCTGGACTTGAAACTGATCCAAAGGCAGTTTATTTAATTAGCGAAGATGCTCATTCATCATTTGAAAAATGTACTCGAATTATGGGTCTTGAAAAAAATAATTTAATTAAAGTCAAAACAGATAAAGATGGTTGTATGGATTTGATTGAGCTTAATAAGTCAATTGATGAATGTTCTAATAAAGGTAAAAGAATATTCGCTATTGTTGCTACTCTTGGCACAACAGTACGTGGAGCAATAGACCCAATTGATAATATTGGTAAAATTTGTAATGAAAGAAATATTTGGCTACATATTGATGGGTCCATAGGGGGGATTTTTTCAATTACTAATTTAAAGATTAATGGAATTATTAATGTTAATCTCGCTAATTCAATAACTATTAATCCACAGAAAATACTTGGAATTACAAAAACTTCATCCCTGCTAATAGTCTCAAATATTGAAATTCTTAAAAATACATTTTCTACAGGGTTACCTTATGTTTCTAATGAAAACAACTTATTTAATAGAGGCGAACTAGGAATACAAGGTTCTAGATCCGCCGAAATTATCAAACTATGGTTAGGGTTGCGATTTCTTGGGATGAAAGGAATAGAGGATGTCTTAAATTCATCTATTGAAAGAAGAATTTTCTTCGAAAATAATTTAGATTCAGACAAATATGATTTATATTCTGGTCCATTGCATATAATTTCATTTCTACCAAAGAGTATGAATAAAAACGAATCAGATTTATGGACTTTAAGTAAAAGAATAAATCTTATTAAAAAGAACTTTATGATTTCTAGGCCTCTATATAAAAATAGATATTATTTAAGAGCAGTTTTTGGGAACTACAATACATGTGAATCTCATATTAATGATCTTTTGAAATTACTAAATTAATTCTTATGAAAATTAGTAGATCAAAATTATTAGCAATCATAACGGGTTTTATTTCAATATTAATTTGTATTTTATATCTACTACTAATTACTGTTTTTGACTTTAGATCTTTCTTAAATGATCAAATAACTAGTCATTCTGCAAATATGGCGGCAATTTTTTTTGAGATTTTGCATTCTCGTTAATTCTTATATTATTTATTGCTTCTTTAATAAAACTATTTAAGATATCTTCTCTTTTATTTAATTTGTAAATATCCTCAATTACTTCTTGAATCCCACTATCTCCCCAATTTTTCCCATTATTAAAATATTTTTTTATTGATAAACCTACTATTTTTATTAACCAACATGAGGTTATAGACTGTAATGATTTTGAAATAAATATAGTTGTAAAATTTGAGGCTAATGCGTTTGTAATAACACTAAGTCCACCTTTCAAAATGCCAAGTTTTGCTATAGTTGTTAATAATGATTTAGATAATTCGACGGCTTCTTTTTTTGTTATTTTGAAATCATAAATTTTTGAAATTTCTAGGATCATTTGAACATTTACAGATGTTGTTGTTATAAAATCTACAATCGGCAGAGGATTCACCAGTATTACTCCTCCGGTAATCAAAGTATATTTATTTATTACTTTATTAGCACTTAAATTTCTTTGCTCCGATATTACATTTTTGCTGATTAGTCCTAATTTATTACATCTAAAAAGAACATTATCAGCTAGTAATTCTTCTCCATTAGCATCAAGTGTTTTTATTATCTCTTTAAATAGATTACTTACATCAGGAGTTGTTTTTAATGAGTCTGCTAAATTTTTTGAGAAGACTTTTGATGAAGCAATCGTTTTTATAACTGATAGTTTAATTTGTTTTGTAGATGTAATTGAGATAATGTTTTCTCTAATAATATTATTTTGTTTTTCTGATCTTAAGTCGCATTTATTTAAAACAATAATTATTTTTTTACTCAATTTTAGTAATTCTCTAATTAGATAAAGTTCATATTTATTGATATCTTGATCAATTACAAAAAGAATAAGATCTGATTTTGATGCCTCCATTATTGTTGAATCCTCTCTTTCTTGACCTTCTTTAGAAGCTTCAAATAACCCAGGCGTATCAATTATATTAATATTTCTTTTTAAGATTGGAATTCTGATTTTATAACTTGTTATATCTTTTGTAGTACCAATTGTTGGGGAAATCTTTCCAATTAAATTTTTCAATAGTGCTCTTGCTATGGAAGTTTTTCCAGATGATCCTGCACCAAATAATGTAACGTTATAGTCTCCGTACTTGAACTGTTTCTCGAGCTTTATTTTTTCATATTTCAATAAATCTCCATATATTTTATTGGATATTTTTTTATTGATTTCATCTATTGCTTCAAGACTATTTTTTGCAGCTCCATATTTATTTCTAAAAGAAAAACTATTTTGTTGCTTAAAAATTATTTTATAAGCAATCTTTTTGAATAATCTTTTGTTTTTAGAATATAAAAATAGAATAATAATAACAATGATTAAAATAGAATAAAAATTTAAAATATTTCTAAATAGCGTCAATAAAAGATAAAGAAATAATAAAATCAATATATATCTATAGTTCTTAAAAAAAAATTGGTACATTATTAGCGTTTATTTTTAATAAGTCCATATATAATAAAAATAAAACCAATATTTATAGAAATATCAGCAATATTAAATACAGGAAAATCTATAAAGTTTAAATTTATGAAATCTATAACGTAACCCTTTGTAATTCTATCAATTCCGTTTCCTATCGTACCTGCCAAAATAAAGCTATAACTAAATAAATCTAAATTACTCAAATTTTTTTTATATAAAATAAAATATATTAAAAACAACGTTATTATTGTACTTACTGTGGATAAAAAGATTCTACTACCATTTAAAATATTAAATGCTGCTCCATAATTTTTCAAATAATCAATACTAAAAAATAAAAGATCTTTATTTATATATGATGTATGGTTTATATCGATAATATGTTTTGTAAATTGATCAGATAAAATAATTAAAATAGAGAATAAAATATAATAAAATCTATTATTTTTTATATTTAACATCATCATTGATATCTGTTCTTATTGAAGATTTTAAACAGTACAGTAATAGGTGTGATCATTAATAAATGATATCCAAATTTTCCTAATGAATATTTTGAAATATTATATAAGAGTATTTCCGACTGCCTAAAATATAAAACTAAAATGCAGTTATAAACTATACCTATAAGATGCATACTACATATTCCTAATATTCCGTATTTTAAAAGGTCATAATATTTAATCATTTGCTTTCTTTTATTTAAATTATCTATTATTTTAATTAATGGATACATTCCTAATAAGTAACCAAAATTTGGAGTTAATAAATATCCTAATGAACCTCCCTGGTCAAATACTGGAATAAAAAACAAACCAATTAATAAATAGATACTAAATGCCTCTATTACTATTTTACCGTTAAATATTAAGGTAATTATTACGATTGAAGGCAATTGCCATGTGATAGGCATCTCAAATGTCCCAATAAGTTTATTAGTAAAAGGTATAGAGAAAAAAACAGGAATAAAGGTAGAAATTATAATTATTTGGAGACTTATAAATACCTCAATAAGTTTACTAACATTTAGCATTTACTAGTAAAGATTTACAAACTTCTTAGAGCAACAATTGGATCTAATTGTGAAGCTCTTTTGGCTGGTAACACTCCAAAGATTAATCCTATTGAACCTGAAATAATCATTGTTGACAACGTTGTTGTTATTCCAACCGAAGCTGGCAACGGAGTTATTACTCCTAGAAGAAATACCCCTGTCAAACCGGTTGTTGTTCCAACCAAACCTCCAATTGTAGATAAAATTAAAGCCTCAAATAAAAATTGTATAAGAATATCTGATTGTTTTGCTCCTATTGCTTTCCTTAAACCAATCTCCTCTGTTCTTTCACTTACTGAAACAAGCATTATATTCATTATTCCTATACCTCCAACAATAAGAGAGACAGCACCTATACCTGCCAATAAAAATGTAAGACCACTTGTAATGTTTGTTACGATATTTAATGCATCTTCTTGAGATCTAACTGCAAAATCATCGTCTCTAACGATGTTATGTCTTTGACGCAATAAATTTGTAATTTGGAACTTTGCAGCACTAGTTTTGTTTTTACTAGTAGCCTCTACACTTATAAAACTTAAACTAACTCCATAGGTAGGATCTTTTCCACTTATTCTATTAACCATTGTAGTAAGAGGTATATATGCATTTTTATCTTGATTGCTACCAAAAACAGCACCTTTAGGTTTCAAAATTCCAATTATTTCATAAGTATGATCTTTAATTCTTATTTTTTCTCCAATTACAGTGTTGCCCTTAAAAAAGTCTTCCTTTAGATCAGGTCCAATTACAACAAAACTTCTAGCTGAATTTACGTCACTTTGGGAGATGAATCTTCCTTCATCTACCTCAAAACTTCTTACGTCAAGAAATTCAGGAGTAACCCCAGCAATTGAAATATTTAAGCTTTTTGAATTGAATTGTACAATTTCATTTGCAGAGATTTGTGGGGCAACTTTTTTTACACTCGGGACTTGATTGTTAATTGCAATTGAATCTTCTAAAACAAGATTTTTTGGAAATGATATACCTCTTCTTCGAGTATCGTTATTGCCTGGAACAATAAATAAAACATTTGCACCTAAATTACTTAATTGATTTTTTGCAAGAGTTTGAGCTCCTCTCCCTAATCCTACAAGTGTTATTACTGATGCATTACCTATTATTATTCCAAGCATAGTAAGGGAACTTCTTAATTTGTTTGAAACTAAAGTCTTACCAGCCATATTAAAGGCTTCTTTAAGAGATATATTCCTAGACATACTTATATTTATCTACTGCATCCTCATCGTCTTCTATCTGCCCCATATAAACAACTCCTTCATTGAGTTGTAATGTTATTAAATCGCCGTTCAATGCAAGATTGTCAATAGCAGATAAATTACAAATTGTTGATACCTTAGTATTATTTTTTTTGAAGATTTTATAGCATTCATCTATATTTTCATCCGTAACTATTCCAGTAATTTTTTTAGTGTAAGGTAAATCCACTAAAATATTTTTTGGTACAAATAAAATTTCACCTGGAGCTATCAATGATAAATCAAGATTAGTCTTTATATTTCTTGCTTTACCAGTAACACCTAACTCCCCTATTGATATTCCTCGAGTTACCACTTTTCTTACTAATCCAACCTTTATTAGATCAGTCGAACCACTTATACCCGTTAGCGTCCCTGCAGTCTGAACTACCAGATCTCCTTGTTTCAGAATCCCTAGTTCTTGTGCTATTTGCATTGCAATACTGAATGTTTTTGCAGTTCTATCATCATTTTTGACTAATAAAGGAGTCACTCCCCACACTAATTGCAATCTTCTCGCGACACTTCTCTCTGTCGTGGTGGCAAGAATTGGAGTAGGAGGTCTGAATTTACTTACATTACGTGCTGTTGAACCGGATTTAGTTAAAGGGATTATTGCCCCAGCATCAAGTTGTCTAGCAATGTTGCTGACTGCGGCGCTTATTGCATTTGGAATAGTACTAGGAAGGTGACTCTCAATTGCTTTTAGTGGATAATCACGTTCAATTCTTCTAGCAATTGTCGCCATGGTTTCAACAGCTTCTACTGGATAATCACCCACAGCTGTTTCATTTGAAAGCATCACGGCATCTGTACCATCAAGAATTGCGTTAGCCACATCACTTACTTCAGCTCGAGTTGGCCTTGGATTTGATGCCATTGAGTCAAGCATTTGTGTGGCGGTAATAATGGGGATCCCAAGTGTATTTGCTTTTCTAATTAACTCTTTTTGTATAAGAGGTACTTCTTCTGCTGGCATTTCAACTCCTAGGTCTCCTCGTGCAACCATAACCCCGTCACACAAAGGTAATATTGAATCTATTTGATCTATTGCTTCAAATTTTTCAATCTTGGCTACGACAGGAATTGAATGTCCATTCTTATTTATTAAATTTTTTATTTCATTAATATCAGATGGATTTCTTACAAAACTCAGAGCTATCCAATCAACACCAGCAGTTAATCCAAATTCAAGATCTTCTATATCTTTTTCAGTTAAAGCTTTAACTGATAATTGTACATCTGGAAAATTTACACCTTTGTTGTTAGAAAGGACTCCTCCAACAGTTACTTTACACTCTAATAAATTATTTCCTATGTCAACCTTTTCAACAATCATTTCAATTTTCCCATCATCTAACAATATTCTTTTTCCTGAAGTTACTTCCTCAGCAAGTTTGTTATAGGTAACATTAGCTATGTTTTTTGTACATTCAACTTCATTAGAAGTTAATGAGAATTTATCTCCTTTTTTTACTTTTACAGGACCATCTTTAAATCTTCCTAATCTTATTTTAGGACCCTGAAGATCCTGAAGTATTCCAATATCTAGATCTAGCTCTTCAGAAACTTTTCTTATGGTTTTAATTCTTTCTTGATGATCTTTATGATCGCCATGAGAAAAATTTAATCGAAATGTAGTTACACCAGCTTTTATAAGATCAGTAATTATTTCTTTAGATTGAGTGGCCGGACCAATTGTTGCAACAATCTTTGTTCTTCTTTTTAAATCAATCTTCGACATATATAAATAATATTGCTAGATATAAGTAAATTTAACATACATAAAGTTAGTTATTTGATCTATGGATTTTAAAACTTATCAGAAGCAGGCTCGGTTAACAGCCCAATATCCAAATTTAGGCTCAAACAATATATATCCAACACTAGGATTAGTTGGCGAAGCTGGTGAAGTTGCAGAAAAAGTTAAAAAAGTAATTAGAGATAAAAAAGGTATATTTGATGATGAATCTAAAGAAGGGATAAAAAAAGAATTAGGTGATGTTTTATGGTATTTATCTAATCTTTGTAATGAATTTGATTTCAAATTAGAGGAAGTTGCTTTACAAAATTTAGATAAATTGAAATTAAGAGCAGCTAAGGGTAAGATTTCTGGTTCCGGAGATGATCGTTAATTTTTAACCATAACCTAAACTGGCATATTGAAGATTCGTAATAAGGTTTTGGATTACATTAAGTAGTAGAAAAGCTAACAATGATGAAATATCAAATCCACCAATAGGAGGGATTATTCCTCTAAATATATTCAAATATGGATCTGTTATTGACGTTAATGCTGATAATATTCCATTGCTCCAATCTATTCCAGGAAACCATGTAAGTAAAATCCTAATAATCAAAATAAATGAATAAATTGATAAAGTTTGTCCTAAAACCGCAAAAATCTCAGATAACATTATTATTTAGTAGTTTTGTTAATTCTAACATTTACTTTTTATTGCCGCCTATTTGCGATAAATATTCATTGCTTACAGCAAAAGTTTGAAAAAATTTTTCGGATAATGATAGCCAATAAGATCTACCATCTTTTTGTTTACGTTTAATAATAAAATTTTTATTTGTTAATTCTTTTATATGATCGTAGGCTCCTGACCCTCTTAAAACTATAAGATCTGATTGCAGTATTTTTTTCTTAATTGCAATTGTTGCAAGTGTCCTTAATTCTGATGTTCTTAATTCAGATGGTAATAAATCTTCTACAAATTCATTTAAAGTTGATTTTAACTCTAAACAATAACAACTATTAATTTCATTTAGTGCAATTGCAGATTTTGTGTTTGAGTATTTTTCCTTTAATTCTCTTAATACCTTGTCAATAGAATTAATATCAGCATTAGTAATTTCTGAAAGATTCTTTTTTGATATTGGTCTACCTTTAAGATATAGAACAGCCTCAACTCTTGTAACCAAACTTATATCGGTTAATTTTTTAGTAATTAGATCAGCTTGATTAATTTTTATTACCTAACTCTCTCCCAAGTTACCTTATTTTTATTCAGATGCACCAAGGAATAATTTATATGTTTGATTATTAGTTTCATCCCAGTATTTGTATCCTAAGAATTCAACAAATTTATTCCAGTAATTAATTTCAGCAATATCTATTAATACTCCTATAACAATTTTCCCTACATCAGAACCATGATTTCTATAGTGAAAGATGCTTATCGTCCAATTTGATTTCATATTTTTTAGAAAATTTATTAATGCTCCTGGCCTTTCTGGAAATTCAAATCGATATAGCAATTCGACATATTTTGACTTTTCTAATTCAGTAAATTTTTGAGGCAAACGACCACCTACCATATGTCTTAGATGATTTTTAGATAATTCATCATTACTTATATCTATAAAGGGATAATTTGATTTCCTAAATTCTTGTAAAAGTTCTTCTTTATCAATTATTCCATTAACCTCGATTCCTACAAATATTTGAGCATTAACTGAATTAGACATCCTATAGCTAAATTCCGTTAAATTTCTATTATTTAACAACCTACAGAAATTAATTAAGCTTCCCGCTTTCTCTGGTATTTCAACAGCAAACATTGCTTCTTTGTACTCTCCAAGTGCAGATCTTTCTGCTACAAATCGTAGCCTTTCGAAATTCATATTTGCCCCACATGCAATGGCAATCATATCTTTGTTTGCGTATTTTGATTCGAATATATCCTTTTTCATTCCTGCAATAGATAGAGCTCCAGCTGGTTCTAGGATTGATCTGGTATCTTCGAAAACATCCTTAATAGCGGCACATATTTCATCAGTATTTACAGTTATCATTTTGTCGATATATTTTTCCGCGATTTCAAAGGTTTTTTCGCCAACTTTTTTACTGCTACGCCATCAGCAAACTGACCAACTGATGCTAATTCTATTAATTTTGAATTATTAAGAGATTTAGTCATCGCATCTGCATCTTCAGGCTCTACTCCAATTATTTTTACTTGTGGCCAAATTTTTTTTATATATAAAGAAATACCAGCTATTAAACCTCCTCCTCCAACTGCAACATATATAGCTTCTGGTGGTTCTTTGACTTGTTGTTCTAGTTCAATGGCGATTGTCCCTTGGCCAGCTATTACGTCAGGATCATCGAATGGATGAATAAAGCATAAATTATTTTCTTCACTAAGGCGTAATGCTTCCTTATAGGTCTCATCATAATTATCACCGAATAAGATAACTTTTGCTTTTAGATTTCTAACAGCATTTACTTTTACTAAAGGTGTAGTTATTGGCATTAATATAGTTGCACTACAATTTAATTTTAATGCACTTAGTGCTACTCCTTGTGCATGATTACCAGCACTTGATGTTATGACTCCATTAGCAAGTTGTGATTGAGGTAATTGTCTCATTTTATTAAAGGCACCTCTTATTTTAAAAGAAAATACATCTTGAAGATCTTCTCTTTTCAAATAAATATTATTTTTAAGTGCTTTACTTAAATTATTTGCTTTTTCTAAAGGTGTTTTTTTAGCTACTTCATAGACTTTAGCCTGAAGTATTTTTTTTAAATAATCTTCCATATTTATATTTTTAGCATTAAATATTAATCTAATAAAACATTACATAATCTATTTCAAAAAAAATTACTCAATTTGCACCTTAACGTTTTAGATTAGATAAGTAAATATTTTTAAATAATGCTTTTAAGTGAGTTAAGCCATCCAAATCAATTACATGGTTTAACGGTATCACAATTAGAGGAAATTGCCTGTCAGATTAGAGAAAGACATTTGGAGGTGGTTTCAACAAGTGGAGGTCATCTAGGTCCCGGACTAGGCGTAGTTGAATTAACACTTGCTTTATATCAAACATTGGATCTTGATTTTGATAAAGTTGTATGGGACGTTGGTCATCAGGCCTATCCTCATAAGTTAATTACTGGACGTTTCAATGAGTTCAATTCTTTGCGCCAACAAAATGGTATTGCTGGTTATCTAAAACGCTCCGAAAGTAAATTTGATCATTTTGGAGCAGGTCATGCTAGTACTTCTATTTCAGCCGCTTTAGGAATGGCAATAGCAAGAGATGCAAAAGGTGAAAATCATAAATGTGTCGCTGTTATAGGAGATGGAGCATTAACTGGCGGAATGGCTTTAGAAGCGATAAATCATGCTGGAACCCTTCCTGAAACACCTTTTTTAGTAATCCTAAACGACAATGATATGTCTATATCTCCACCAGTTGGAGCACTTTCAACCTATTTAAATAAGGTCAGATTAAGTCCCCCTCTACAATTTTTATCAAACAGTGTTCAAGAAAGTGTTAAGAATATTCCTCTTATAGGAAAAGATTTACCCGAAGAACTAAAAACTATAAAAGGAAGTGTTAGACGTTTAGCTGTTCCAAAAGTTGGTGCAGTATTTGAAGAACTTGGCTTTACATATATGGGACCAATTGATGGACATGATATTTCTAATCTTATTAATACTTTTAATGCTGCTCATAGACTAAAAAAACCAGTGCTTGTGCATGTTGTTACAACAAAAGGTAAGGGATATCCATATGCAGAAGCTGATCAAGTTGGTTATCATGCGCAATCGTCCTTTAATTTAACAACTGGAAAATCAATTCCATCAAGTAAACCTAAACCAGTAAGTTACAGTAAAATATTTGGCCAAACTCTTTTAAAAATTTGTGAACAAGATAGTAAGGTTATAGGCATAACAGCAGCTATGGCTACTGGAACTGGTCTTGATTTGTTGCAAAAGAATATCCCTGAACAATACATTGATGTTGGGATAGCAGAACAACATGCTGTAACTCTTGCAGCTGGTATGTCATGTGATGGACTAAAACCTGTAGTGGCTATTTATAGTACCTTCCTTCAGCGTGCTTTTGATCAATTAATTCATGATGTTGGTATTCAAAAATTACCAGTTTCTTTTGTTTTAGATAGAGCAGGAATTGTGGGTGCTGATGGTCCAACTCATCAAGGTCAGTATGACATAAGTTATATGAGATCAATACCAAATTTTATTTTAATGGCACCCAAAGATGAAGCTGAACTTCAGAGAATGTTAATTACATCAATTAATCATAATGGACCTACTGCTTTACGTATTCCAAGAGGTTCAGGACGTGGTGTTGCAGTTATGGATGAAGGATGGGAACCTTTAAAAATTGGTGAAGGCGAAATTCTAGAAGATGGAAATGATATTCTTATAATTGCATATGGGTCTATGGTTTCTTCAGCTATTGAAACCTCAAAATTATTAAAAGAAAAAAATATAAAATCTTGTGTAGTAAATGCTAGGTTTGTAAGACCTCTTGATAAAGATTTAATACTACCATTAGCAAATAGACTTAAAAAAGTTGTAACGATGGAAGAAGGTACTTTAATTGGAGGTTTTGGTTCAGCAATTGTTGAATTATTAAATGATAATGAGATATATATTCCTGTCTTTAGAATAGGAATACCTGATGTATTAGTTGATCATGCATCTCCTGATCAAAGCAAAGAGAAATTAGGCCTTATACCCAAGCAAATGTCTGAAAATATTATTAAAAAATTTAAGTTATCTAGTTAAGATATTAGTTTATATATTATTTTATAAAACGCCTCTTGAAGCAAGACCCAATATAGAACCCACCCCTATTAAGTGACCTAAACAATTAGCTCCTACAAAAGCTCCATGACTTAATCCTCCAAAAAACCGAGCATTTGGCATCATAAAACCTTCTGTGGGTTTTCTTATTGTCGCTCTAGCTATTGCATAGGCTAAAATATTACATGAAATCATCACTACAGCACACTTTGGAGACCATTCAAAAGTTGCTGGAACAGTTGCAGCTGCAAATAATGTATTAATCATAGGAAAATGTTATTTCTTATATTCTCCTACATATTGAGCAATAAAACACATATTTGTAAAAGGTCTTAAGAGTTATTTACTTCTAACCGATTTAACATCTTTATAAATCCTAGTAAAATTACGAAATCACTCAAGGTTAAAAAGAATTCTGCGGACCCATGAAGGACATCCACCTCAACAAGAGTTCTATCTAGATAATTCAGAGAAAATATTGAGATGATTATAGTTATGAAAACAAATAAAACAGTTAAAGAAAATCCAATTTTGATGTAATTATTTAATGACTTTAGTTTGTATAAATAATATAAAAAAATCGAATATGGGATTATGGAAGCCGCAAATAAAGCTGTATTATCAAATCTTGATAAAAAATTTAGAAATCTTAAAAAAAAATCATTCATATGATTCTGTTCCCTTATAAATTGCAATAGTAGCTATGGCTAATGTTGAGTTCCCTATGAAAGTGAATATCCCTTGAAGAGTAACTAACCCATATAATTCTGGTTGGTTATCGAAAATATGCCAAGTAATTGCACACATAGCTCCAATTAAATTAGGAATCATCGAAAGACTGAACCAGTAATAAAGGTTTTGTTTCTCATAGTTACTTATTTTGTAAATTATAAATATTGAATAAATCCACTCTATTACTGAGCTGATATGAATTAACCATGTACCAAATGAAAGTTCGTGCAAAATATTTAAATATTTTTCTTTAAAACATTAAGAACTTCTTTAGCATGGTTTATGGGTAAAACACTTATCCATCGGTATGCTATTTCTCCTTCTGGTGAAATCAAAAAAGTATTCCTATCGGAAAAAGGAGGAATCCAAGAACCATATTTTGAACTAATTATTCCATTAGGGTCGGATAATAATGTGTAATTTATTGATTTTTCACTACAAAAAGTTTCGTGTGAATCTTTATTGTCAGCACTTATTCCTATTATTTCAGCATTATATTTAGAAAAGTCTTTTTTTAATTGAGAAAATCCTTTAGCTTCTAGAGTGCAACCAGCGGTGAAATCCTTAGGATAAAAATATAAAACTATCCATTTACCTTTTAATTCATTCGAATCCCATATTTTTTTTGATTTAATACTTTTGTTTATTCCCTCTAAATGGAAACTAGGAGCTAAATCTCCTATCTCAGGAGCATAATCAAAAGCAATTGCAGATTTAAGATTAAAAAATAACGATATTAATATTACAAAAAGCCCAAATAAACTCTTCATCAAAATCAGAACTTATTAAGATCCACTCCATTTGTTTTGGCAACTTTATCTAAACCAACCTTTTGTATTGATTTTAATGCCTTAGTACTAATTTTTATGTTTATCCACTTTTTACCTTCTTGCCACCAAAGTCTCCTTTTTTGTAGATTTACTTGTTGCAGTTTCTTAGTACGTATATGCGAATGACTAACAGCCATCCCATTATTAGCTTTTGCACCTGTCAGCTCACAAACCCTAGACATATTATTTGGAGTGTATATTCGTTAATTTTAACACACTACTTATGTTGATGTTTTAAGTAAATCTGAAATTAAATCGGCATTATTATTTTGCAAATTTATAATTTGTTCTTGATCTAATCCTCCTACACTTAATTTCGCCATGTCATAAACATGATTAGCAATTTTTGATGCTAATGGATTTTCAACTGGGTCTTTTTTATCAAGAATAATTTTATTACCAGTAATTTTATTTAATCCTGAGATAAGTGGATGTTCTTTATTAATTAATAAGACGTGATATTCAGGTAATCCCGGCATTTTTTGTTCCATATATGCCCCCATATCGTTTATTCTTCTCATTTGTTCAGGTAACAATATCATTGCTGGAGGAGCATCTTTACTTTTAAGAGATTGAACTTTTACTGTTACTTTGTCGTTATTTAGTGCTTTAGAAATAATATCCTTTAAATTGTCTTTGTTTGATTTGCCATCTTTATCAACTATTTCTTTTGAATCTTTATCTTCAAGCTCATTTATTTCAGAATCAACTCTTTGAAATTGATAATTTTCATTTTTATTTTCTATCCATGGAAGAAATTGTGCATCTATTAAAGGATCAGATTTAATTACTTCTTTGTTGTCAGATAAACAAATATTTAAAGCACTAGATTGCCCAATTACATCAGATCAATAAATAATTTTTTTGGAATCGACTATGTTATTTCTCTCCTTATAATTTGATAAAGTTGTGTAATACTTTTCTTTAGATTTTATAAGAGATTTATCATCGAGATATTTTTTTACGTCCTTATCTGTATTTATAATTGTCTCAAAAATAATACTATTTTCTACAAGATCAGCAAACTTTTCGTCCTCGATGGCACCAATCTTAATAAAGGCAGAAATTGAATCCCAAATTTCTGTATAAAATTCAGGAGAATTTTTTATTAAATCTTTTAACTTATTAGCAATCTTTTTTGAAATGAATGATGAAATAGATCTAACTTTTCTATCAGTTTGCAATGCACTTCTACTTACATTTAATGGTATATCTGTAGAGTCAATTACACCTCTTAGGGGTAATAGATATTTAGGTACAATTTCCTTTATTGAGTCACTTACAAATACTTGATTGCAAAATAGTTTAATTTCACCTTTTTCCCAATCGGCTCTTCCAGATAGTTTAGGGAAATATAAAATACCTTGAATGTCATATGGATAATCAGTATTTAAATGGATCCATAAAAGAGGATCTCCTTGAAACGGATATAGATATTTATAAAGTTCAATATAATCTTCATCCTTTAATTCACTAGGTTGTTTTCTCCATGGAGGATTTTTCTTATTTATTGTTTCACCCTCTAAAAGAACATCTATAGGCATAAAATCACAATATTTTTTAATTAGCGATTTAATTCTCTCTGGTTCTATGAATTCTTTCTCTTCATCCATTAAATGAAGGATTACATCTGTTCCAACTGAATCTCTTTCAGATTCTTCTAATGTGAAATTAGGTGAACCATCGCATGACCAATTAAAAGTTTTACTATCACCTATGGCTGATTTAGTTAAAATATTGACTTTATCTGCAACCATGAAACTAGAATAAAAACCCAGCCCAAAATGTCCTATAAATTCGTCATTATCTTTTTTATATTTTGTTAGGAACTCTTCAGCACTTGAAAAGGCAACTTGGTTTATATATTTTTTTTATTTCTTCATCATTCATTCCAATACCATTATCTGAAATTTTTAAGATATTTTTTTCCCTATCAATA
>QBZO01000021.1 GCA_003282225.1 Prochlorococcus sp. AG-335-I21 | reverse complement strand
TGAACTACAGGGCCTAGCACTTAAAATATTTAATTGATTATTAAATATTTTCAAATCCCAAGCACAATATTTTTCTTGCAAAACACGAATCTGTTTTAAAAGGGTCTCTCCTGTGGAGTCTTTACCTCGATCATGATTTCCCAAAATCACAAAAGTAGGGATTTTTATAAGATTAATTTTCTTTATTATTTTAATACTACCATCAGAAATATCTCCAATAAATAGAACAATATCTGGTTTTATAAGCGATAAAATCCTAATATCCACCTCAGACCACTGACCGTGACAGTCACCAACAATAGCAATTTTTAAATTTGTCAGAATTTTTTCTATTTAAAGGCATATAATCTATTAAGAGACATTGTAAATCCTGACCAGTATAACTTCTACTGCAAAACAGAAATCTATTCAAAAAGAAAAAGATTTGATTTCTGAAATTAAGGAGCTTTGCTTAAAAGCTAATGCAATAATTCTTGCACATTATTATCAAGCGCCAGAAATTCAAGATATCGCTGACTTTATTGGAGATTCTTTAGATCTCTCTAGGAAAGCTGCAAATAATGATGCAGACATAATAGTTTTTTGTGGTGTCCATTTCATGGCAGAAACTGCGAAAATACTTAGCCCAAATAAAACAGTTTTATTACCTGATATTGATGCAGGTTGTTCTTTGGCTGATGATTGTCCTGCAGAAGAGTTCCAAAAATTTAGAGAAGAAAATCCAGATCATTATGTTGTAAGTTATATAAACTGTACGGCAGAAGTAAAAGCTCAAAGTGATTTAATATGCACTAGTAGCAATGCTGTTTCATTAATAGAAAAAATTCCTAAAGATAAAAGAATTATATTTGCACCAGATAAAAATCTAGGGCGATGGGTTCAAAAAAACTCAGGTAGAAAACTTAAACTTTGGCCAGGCAGCTGTATAGTTCATGAAACATTTAGTGAAGAGGCTTTATTAAAATTAAAATATAAACATCCCGACGCAAAGGTAATAGCCCATCCTGAGTGCAGCCAAAATTTATTAGTACTCTCAGAATTTATTGGTTCAACCAGTAAGTTATTGGATTTCGTTAGTAATGATTACTCTGATACCTATATGGTTTTAACTGAACCTGGGATAATACATCAAATGAAAAAGAAAGAACCTAATAAAAATTTTATTGAAGTACCAGATATTGATGGGTGTAAATGTAATGAGTGTCCATATATGAAATTGAATACATTAGAAAAAATTTTAAATTGTTTAAAAAACAATTCCCCTTCAATTGAATTAGACCCTGAAATAATTAAAAAAGCTTACAAACCCATAAAAAGAATGCTGGATATGAGCATCTAATTAAATGAATAAACAAAATTTTTATCATTATTTTTAAAAACAACTAATAAATTTGCAGAATTAGGTTCAAACTGACTTACTAATTTAGTTTTATTAATAATTTTAAGAAGTTCTTTCTCACCAGCTCTATATTGTCTATCTCTTTTAGTACCAATTTCTCTTTGAAGAATTGGATTAGAATTCATTTTGACTTCTATATCTGGAGTAATTCCAAACTTATTTATATCTGTTCCATTAGGAGTTAAGTATTTGGCGACCGTAACTGTTAACCCTGAACCATCCACCAAAGTTCGCATAGACTGAACAAGGCCTTTGCCGAAAGTTTTCTGCCCTACTAATTTACCTCTGTTATTATCTCTAATCGCTCCGGAGACTATTTCACTTGCGCTCGCCGAACCTTCATTGACAAGTATAATTAAAGGTTTTTTTGTTAAAGCCTTACCATTTCCTCTTTTTGTTTCTTTCAAACCATCTTTAGATAAGGTGCTTACGATTATGCCTTTATCAATAAATTGACGAGAAATATCAATACTAGATTCTAATAATCCTCCGGGATTACTTCTTAAATCAAGAACATATCCAGAAACTTTTTTTATTTCTAGATCTTTTAATATATCTTTCATCTCTCTTGATGCATTAGCATTAAACTGTTTTATTCTCACGTAACCTATTAATAATCCATCTTTAGTTTCATTGATTTTGCTTGTCACTGATTTTATTTCTATCCTTTCTCTTAATAAAGACTTATAAAAAGAATTCCCATTTCTTAGGATTTCAAGTTTAACTTTTGTACCTCTTCTGCCCCTTATTAATTTAACTGCATCCTCAATATTCAACCCTTTAGTAGATACATTATCAATTGATAAAATCTTATCTCTAGCTTTAATTCCAGCCTCATAAGCAGGAGTTCCCTCTATAGGAGAAATAATTATTATAGAATCAGATTCTTTATCTTTTACAATTTGTATTCCGACTCCAGTTAATTCTCCTGAAGTATCTATTCTCATTTGATTAAATTCTTTAGGGTCTAGAAATCTTGTATATGGGTCATCTAAATTTGAAAGCATATCTCTAATAGCATCATAAGCTTCATTATTATCTGAATATTTTTTTGCTAAAAATTCCTTTCTTAAATTAATCCAATTTGATCTTTCAAATTTTCCACTTGAATCAAGAAAGTCTCTATATACAATTTGCCAAACGTGATCAATAACCTCTTTGTAGTTATTTTCTAAAATTGTCGCCTTTGAATGATTACTCACCAATATCCCAGAAAAAGTAGTCACTATTAAAAAGACAAGTTTATTTTTAAATAATTCTTTTATCTTCAAGGGTCGGTACTAAGCATTAAATTTCTATTAATTAGATTATAAATTAAAAATAAGTTTAAGGATCAATCCATTTCCCATCATCTTTAATGAGCCGAATTAAAGCATCAACCCCTTCATCCTCAGGTACTCTTTTTATCTCTTCTTTTCTTCTGTAAAGAGCAATTGTACCTTTGCCTTTGCCGACATAACCGTAATCCGCATCTGCCATTTCTCCTGGACCATTTACTATACAACCCATTATTGCTATGTCTAAACCAGTCAAATGGGAAGTGGCATTCCTCACTTTATCTACAACCTCCTCTAAATTAAAAAGCGTTCTACCACAGCTAGGGCAGCTTATATATTCAACCATTGTTTTTCGCAATCCTAAAGATTGCAAAATTGAATAACATACTGGAATCTCCTTTTCAGGAGCTTCAGTTAGAGAAACTCTGATAGTGTCTCCAAGACCTTCGGCAAGAAGTGTTCCTATACCTGCAGTACTCTTAATCCTTCCATAATCACCATCTCCTGCTTCAGTAACACCTAAATGCAAAGGGTAGTTATATCCTTCTGCATCTAATCTATCTGCAATCATTCTGTATGCAGCTAACATCACCGGTGCTCTTGAGGCTTTCATAGAAATAATGATGTTATGAAAATCAAGCTCATCGCAAATTTTGACGAATTCCATTGCAGATTCTGTCATCCCTAAAGGTGTATCTCCATAAGTAAAAAGCATCCTCTCGGATAAAGATCCATGATTAACTCCAATTCTTAAAGCTTTATTCTCCGACTTTAAAACTTCTACAAGTGGAGTAAATCTTTTAAGAATTGTTTTTTTAATAGTCTCAAACTCAGCGTCAGTATATTCAGTCCTTGTAGGATCTGATTTCTCAAAAACAAATAATCCTGGATTAATTCTTACTTTATCAACATGTTTTGCAACCTCCATTGCAATTTTCATTCCATTGTGATGAACATCTGCAACTAAGGGGGTATCTACATTATTTTTTATTAATTTTTCTTTAATATCGCCAACAGCCTTTGCATGAGCTAAAGAAGGAACAGTTAATCTTACTATTTCGCATCCAACTTCATGAAGTCTTTTAATTGCTAAATAAGAATTATCCACATCCATGGTATCTTCATTTATCATCGATTGAACTCTTACTGGATAATCACTACCAATTGCGATGTTCCCAACCATTACTGTTCTAGTTATCCTTCTCTCAATATAAGTTGAATATCTCCTTGAGAGACTATTCACCTCTTTTGATTGAGTAAGTGACATTAAATTCTAGAAATTCAAAAAATCTTACTTAAATTATAAAGCATATAGTTTACTACTAACATTCTTAAGGTCTTTTAAAGTTAGATCATATGGTTTTTCAACCTCTTTTGAAGAGAATCTCAACAAATAAGATGGGTGAAAAATAGTAATAATTTCTCTCCCACCTTTCTTAAACCATTTTCCTCTTATTTTAGAAATTGGATTCTTTATTTCCAAAATAGTTCTCATAGCAGTCGAACCGGTTAAAATAATAAATTTTGGATCTACTAGTTTAATTTGCTGCATTAACCATGGTTTATGAATATTTATTTCTTTATTAGTTGGTTTTCTATTGTTTGGAGGACGGCATTTAATTACATTGCAAAAATATACATCCTTTTGTAGGTCAATTCCTGCTTCTATTAATAGTTCATCCAACAATTTCCCAGATCTACCAACATAAGGCTCTCCCTCTAAGTCTTCTTGAGCACCAGGCGCTTCCCCAATAATTAATAAATTTGCAAATACATTACCTCTACTAATGACTAATCTTTTCAAAGCGAATTTAAGTTTAAAGCTTATAAATAATATTAAAACTAAAAATGATTAAAAAAATAATAATAACTATATAATTTTTCACTCCACATTTTAATTTTTCATAAAAGACAATCCGAAAATAAATTAAATTAAGAAAATGAACCAAATTAAACCAATCTGTGATACTTTTACTTATTCTTATATTTATTAATAAAATAAATTTTTAAAAGTTATATTTAAAGAATTTTAGATCAAATGAGTGAAGTAAATTTATCAAAAAGAGCACTCTCTATTGAGCCTTCACTTACACTGCAGATAAGTGCTAAAGCTAAACAACTCGCAAAAGAGGGGAAAGACATATGTAATTTAAGTGCTGGAGAACCAGACTTTGATGCTCCCAATGAAATATTAAAAGCAACAAGTGAGGCTATATTTGATGGATATACAAAATATGGTCCTGCCTCAGGAGATTTAGAACTTAGAAAAGCCATTGCTGAAAAACTTCAAACCCAAAACTATTTAAATGTTGAATATGAAAATATAATGGTAACAAATGGAGCAAAACAGGCAATTTATAATCTTTTCCAGGTTTTATTGAATGATGGGGACGAAGTGATTATACCTGCTCCTTATTGGTTAAGCTATCCTCAGATGGTTAGATTGGCAGGTGGAAAGCCTGTCTTCCTAAATTCTTTGGCTGAAGATGGATTCAAAATAAATATACAAGATTTAAAATCTAAGATATCTCCAAAAACGAAATTTATAATTATTAATTCTCCCAACAATCCAACTGGTAGAGTAATGCCAAAAGAAGAGTTGTTACAAATTGCAGAAGTAGTTAGAGAAAATAAAAATATTAATATTCTATCAGATGAAATTTACGAATTAATTCTTAAAAAAGAATTTAAGCATTTAAGTTTAGCTTCACTAGCACCTGAGCTAAAAGAAAGAATTTTTATAATTAATGGTTTTGCTAAAGGTTGGGCAATGACCGGGTGGAGAGTTGGTTACTTAGTAGGACAAAAAGATGTTATTAAAGCATCATCAGCATTACAAAGTCAAAGTACAAGTAATGTTTGTTCTTTCGTTCAAAGAGGTGCTTTAGAGGCTTTAAAAATAAACCAAGAATTTTTCTTGAAAATCAATAGCCATTATGATCTAAGAAGAGAAGCCCTTTATAAAGGTCTAAAAAATATAGAAGGATTATTTTTACAACCACCTGAAGGAGCTTTTTATGCATTTCCTAGATTACCTAATAATTCCATTACCTCAGTAGAGTTTTGCAAAAAAATTCTTAATGATTATGGTTTAGTGGTCGTGCCTGGAAAACCTTTTGGAGATGATCAATGTTTTAGAATATCTTGTGCTTCTTCAAAAGAAAAAATTCTTGATGGTTTATCAAGATTAGAAAAAGCCATTTCGAATTATTACCTCAAATGAATAAAAATTTTTTTAATTTCAAAAAAATCGCCATAACATCTTCACTCTTTTTTTTTACTCTCTATTCACCATTAAAGGCAAATCCAAAAACTTTAAAGATCGGGGCAATTCCCGATCAAAATCAAGAGGTGTTAGACAAAAGATTTAATTTGTTTGCAAATGAATTATCCAAGACTCTAGATGTAAAGGTAAATTATATTCCCGTTATCAATTATGTTGCTGCTGTTACTGGATTTAGAACAAATGATTTAGATTTAGTTTGGTTTGGTGGTTTATCAGGAGTTCAGGCAAGATTACAAACCCCTAATGCAATTGTGATTGCTCAACGAGATATTGATAAAGAATTTAAAAGCGTTTTTATTGTGAATAAGAAATTAAAACTTGATTCAATTTCAAATAAAAATGGACTTAAAAAGCTCAAGAATCTAAAATTTACTTTTGGTTCTGAAAATTCAACATCTGGAAGGTTAATGCCAGAATATTTCCTCAATAATGCTGGAATAAAAATAAAAGACTTCAAAGGAAAAAGAGCGGGCTTTAGCGGCAGTCATGATGCAACTATCGCTTTAGTTAATAGTGGAGCCTTTGATGCAGGAGCTTTAAATAAACAAGTGTGGGAAAATAATCTTAAAAATAATCCTAAAAGAACAAATAATGTAAATCTTTTTTGGATAACTCCTGATTATGTTGACTATCATTGGGTTGCTCAAGGAAATCTTGACAATAGATTTCGAAAAGGTTTTACTAAAGAACTTAAATCTACAATTCTTGATTTAGATATTAAAAATACAGAACATAAAAAGATATTAAATATGTTCAACGCAAAAAAATTTATAGAAGCAGAATCTAGTGACTATAAAAATATTGAAGCAATCGCGAGAAAATTAAAAAAAATCAGATGAATAATCCTCTTCTCGAATTAAAGGAGATAAGCTATAAAAATAAAAATAATTTCACCCTAAACAAGGTAAGTTTAAGAATTAAATCAGGTGAAAAAATTGCCTTATTAGGCAAAAGCGGCGCGGGTAAAACTACTCTCATATCTATTCTTAACGGAACACTCAGGCCTAACAAAGGGAGTGTCAAATTATTTAATACAGAATTTGATAAATTAAACTTATATCAAAAGAGTAAGATCTCAACTATCTGGCAAGATTTAAGATTAATAGAAGATTTATCAGCAGAACAAAATGTTAATTGTGGACTTCTTGGAAAACGAAGTTTCCTATATGCTTTTAAAAATTTACTAAATATAAGTTCTTTTAAAAAAGCTCACCAATATATGCAAGTTTGTAATCTTAAGAAATCTATTTTTTCCAAAAATATTAGCAAAATATCTGGAGGCCAAAAACAAAGAGTTGCTATTGCAAGATCATTAATTCAAGAGTCAGATATCCTACTTGCTGATGAGCCTTTTAATAATTTAGATCCAAAACTAGCTTCTAATATTAAAAATCTATTGTTAATTACTAAAAATAAAAATAAAATAAAAGTTCCTCGCACTACTTTAATTTCTTTGCATAGATTAGATTTATTAGATGGTTTTAATAGAATTATTGGTATGAAAAATGGTGAAATATTATTTGACTTAGAAAAAACTAAATTAAAAAAATTTCATTTAAACAAGATTTATTAGATAATTGAATAAATTAAAATTAAATCCTTCTTCAATAACTTTTCTACCAATACTAGTTTGCATACCTTTAGCCTATGAATTATTTATTAATTTTCATATTGGAGGAATTGAATTATTTAAAGAATTTATTATTTCTGCTATTAATCCAAAAATTAATAATGAAATCATTTTCACATTAGTAAAAAGATTAAATGAAACTATTTTTATTGCATTTTCTAGTTGGCTAATAAGTATAACATTTGGGGTTATTTTTGGAATATTATCTTCAGAAATTTTTTATAAAATATTAAATTTACCTATATTTTTAAAGAGGTTTTTAAATTTATTTTTAACTTTTATAAGATCAATTCATGAAATAATTTGGGGACTTATATTAATGCAAATATATGGTATTAATTTTTCAATTGGAATAATAGCTATTTGCATTCCTTATGTTGCGATAAATGCAAAAGTTTTTAGTGAGCAAATAGAAAATATTAATCTCAAAACTATTGAATCAATTAAAGAAATTAATGGTATTAAATCTTCCACCTTAATAACATTACTTTGGTCTCCAGTGATAGAAACCTTTAAAAATTTTGGGTTATACCGTTTAGAATGTGCCATAAGAAGTACAGCAGTTTTGGGATTGTTTGGAGTTGGAGGAATAGGTAGAAGTATATTTTTATCCTTTCAAACTTTGAATTTCCGAGAGCTATGGACTTATCTTTGGGGTTTAGCTTTTTTAATTATTATCTCAAAAGAACTATTAAAAAAAATCAACCTCTCTAAAACTTCTAGGAAATTTTTGACCTCTTTTGTAATAGCTTTATTTTGTATTAGTTTATTTTCTTTATCTTTCTTTGTTTATTTTATATTTAATAAAAATGCAATGCCTTTTAATTCAATCAACAATCTTTTGATATTAAACTTTAATTTTATTTCATACGAATTTTTAAAGCTAGTATTAGAAACAATAGTTTTATGTCTTTTATCTACTGGAATAGCTATAAGTTTCCCCCCCATTTTTATATTGATTTTAAATAATAAAATAGGAATTACAATTACAAGAATAATCTCATTTTTATTTCGTTTAATACCACCGCCTGTATTAATTCTAATACTCTTAATGTTTAATGATCCTTCAATATCTTTAGCAGCAATAACATTAGGATTACATAACGCAGCTATAACAAGCAAATTGCTTTTGGCGAATTTACATAACCAAGATAATAAACAATATATTGCGATGAAATCATTAGGAGTTGCAAAGAGGTCTAGTTGGCTTTTCGGATTATTTATTAAACAAGCAAATAGTTACTTAGCATATTGTGCTTATAGATCAGATATTATAATTAGAGAAACAGCCATTCTAGGAGTAATTGGTAGTGTTGGTTTAGGTTGGCAACTTCAAGAATCATTGAGTTCATTTGCATGGGAAGAAGTCATGGTGATTTTGTTTGTTTATAGCTCAATTGCAATAATTGGAGAATTAATAAATGGTAAAATCAAAAGTAATCTAACTTGATTACTAATAAAATTCTTCTCAAATCAAGTGAAATAATTTAAAGTAAATTAGTGCCTGTTTTACCAAAACAATTGGTTGTAATTGGAGATAGTTCAGTATTTGGATGGGGGGATACTGTAGGAGGAGGATGGTGCGAAAGACTAAGAAAAGATTGGTCTAAATTTCATGATTTTCCAATTATTTATCCACTAGGGGTAAGAGGAGATGGAATTGAAAAGGTTTCTTTACGTTGGGAAAAAGAATGGTCATCAAGAGGAGAAACAAGAAGAAATAAACCCAAAGCTATCCTCTTAAATGTGGGTCTTAATGATACTCCAACAATTGGACAGAAAAATGGGCGGCATCAATTAGAGATAAATGGATTCGAGTATGGATTAGAAAGATTAATTTTTGAAATGAAGTCCCAAACCCAAGTTTTTGTAATTGGGCTAACCCCAGTTGATGAAAACAAAATGCCATTTGCTGGATGTTTATGGTATTCAAATGATTTCTGTCATTCTTATGAGAGAAGAATGGAAGAAGTATGTATAAATCAAAATGTCCCTTTTCTGCCAACTTTTAGAGAAATGTACTCAGATAATAGAAGTAAGAATTGGATCGCAGAGGATGGTATACACTTAAATGCGCATGGACATCTTTGGATTTATCAACGTCTTAAAAGTTGGGATATTCTTAATAAATGGAAGGAATCATAATTTTGATAAAAGGTAATTTAATTAGAAATTTTGAGATAAAAAATTAGAACTAAAATAGCAATTATTGAAGAAATACTTGTTTGAATAGAATTTACTAATTCATTACTTAATTTATATTTGTCTTGGAATTTAGCCCCAATAAAACTTTCAGAAATTGTTGCTAAAAAACCAGAAATTGCAACTATCAAAAATTGATATTTTGTTGAAATAATATTTAAAATAAACATTATTAATGACATAAATATTGCACCTAAGGCACTTGCCGCTGTGCCTTCTAAGCTAATTCCTCCTTCCGTTCCTCTTTCAACTTTTCTAAACGAAGTAATTAGATATGTATTTCTACCAAATCTTTTTCCTATTTCACTACCAAAAGTATCTGCCAACTTTGCGGAAAAACTTGCAGCAAAACCAATTTTGTAAAAGACTAAATTAGTAAAATTCAATTTAACCATTATTGCAAAAAACAATCCTGTTGCAGCCGAACCCCAAACATTTTCAGGACCTCTTCTGCCACCTCTTTTTTCAGCTATCCCTTTTTCGTTCTTAAATTTATAACCAATTTTTGTCACAAGAGATCCAAGGAATAAATATATTACAACAGAGCTCCAACCTTGCCATGACAAACATCCCCATAAAATAGACCCTAATACCCCAGCACTTATCCATCCCCCTTTTGTCATCAATGGGACTCTATAAAACAAAGAAATTAGAATAAAATTAATTAAAAAACCAAATAAAAAATTAATTGAAAGTAAATTCATTTTTTTAAAGAATTAATTTAAGATCATTACGCCATTGACTAAGAATTGAAGTTGCATTAACAGTAGCTGTTGAAGTTCTTAAAATGCTTTCTGAAAGTTTTACAAAAGCAATTTTATTTTTAATAAAAAATTCAATTTCACCTTGGGACCAGCCTCCTTCCGGTCCAATTACATTCCATAAAACTCCTCCTTTTTTATCCAAAACACTTTGTTTTTTTTTTAACCAATGGTTTAAATTATCAGAGCTATCATCTCTTGTAACAGATACTGAAATAATATCTTTATTTTCTATAGAATTTATCCAGTCGAATAAATTAATATCACTCGAAATAGATGGTCTCCATAATCTCTCACATTGTTCAACAGCTTCATTAACAATTGAATTCCATCTTATAAGTTTATTTGAGAAGTTGGTATACTTCTTAACTTGTCTATCTGAATACAGAGGTTGTATAAAATCAATTCCTATTTCAGTACACATTTTTAGAATATCTTCAAAACCATTTTTAGGAATAACAACAGCTATTCCTAATAAAATTTTTTCTTTTTCTTGAAATAAATAAGGATTATTAATATTGTTTATCTTTATAGAATTGTCCTCTAAGTTTATAGCTTTCCATAATGAACCTTGGCCATTAGTGATAAATATTTCTTTATCAATTTTTATTCGCATTACTTTATTTATGTAGCGCGCTTCATTATTTGTAAGTTTTAAATCATTGTTCTTGTTATTAATTATTCTTTCATTCTGTATAAATAATCTTGTTAAATCATCCATAAATAAAAATCAATTTTTAAAAACCAAATCTTCATGTTCCTCAATCGACCAATCACTATTTTCTCCCCCAATTATTAATTCATCAATTTTTACATAATTATTAGATATCTCATTTAACGCATTTATTAAAATATCAATAGAAAGTGAATCTGAAGTTCCAAAATCAACCCAACTTCTAGACCATAATTTTTGATATTCCATAACACCTAAATTATGCATCAAGGCAGGAAGGGCAGATTCTTTTTGCTCATTGTCGTATGACATCCAACTTAAATCAGAACCCTCTTCATGAGTTTGTAAATTTTCAGAATTAAAACCACCTAACCTACCTAAAACATACCAACTATCAAAAACTCCATCTAAGTAGTTTTTTTCTGCTTCAGTAGGTATTTCAAAGAATTTTATCCAAATCCAACAATTAAAAGGATCAACTTCTCTAAATGCGATATTCATTTTTACTGTTATTTTTTTTTAGACTTATAGTTATTATAAGTTGATAATTCAAAGTTTAAATTTTATACCTACAACTTAATTAATAATGCTTGATTTAAAAGATATTACTTATCAACCTCAAACAGGAAATAAAAAAATATTAGATGATATTAGTTTCAATCTTCATGAAAATGAAATTATATTAATTTGTGGCAAAAGTGGTTCAGGGAAAACTACTCTATTGGAAATAATAAGTGGACTAATTACTCCTCAGAAAGGAAAGATTACTTGGAAAAATAAAAATATCACTGCTAGGCAAAGAAGATGGATAAGTGGAGTAGTATTCCAATTCCCAGAAAGATACTTTTTAGGAACAACTATTGGGAAAGAATTAAAAATTGGTTATAAATCATTGAGAGAAAAAAATATAGAGCAAGTTTTAAAAAAAGTAGGACTATCAGATATAAATCTTACTCAACCTCCTGAGAAATTAAGTGGTGGTCAACAGAGAAGATTAGCTGTAGCAGTTCAACTAATGAGAAATCCAACTATTCTTTTACTTGACGAACCAACCGCTGGGCTTGATTGGTCAATGAAAAATGATGTTAAGAATTTAGTTCTCAATCTCAAAAATAAAAATACAATAATTATCGTTACTCATGAACCCTCATTATTTGAGGGGATACCGTCTAAAATATTAGTTCTTGAACAAGGAAAGATTAAGAAATTAACGAAAGGAACTTATGGGGGATAAAATTGTACGCGCAACTGCGGCTAATGGTGGAATAAGGTTAGTTGCGGTATTAACAACAGATGCATCAATGGAAGCAAAAGAAAGGCATGGATTGTCTTATCTAACTACCTCTATACTGGGGAGAGCTTTCAGCGCCTCTCTTCTTTTAGCAAGTTCGATGAAAGTAATGCATGGGAGAGTCACTTTAAGAGTAAGATCTGATGGCCCTTTAAAGGGATTACTTGTGGATGCGGGCAGAGATGGGAAAGTTAGAGGTTATGTAGGAAATCCTAATTTGGAATTAGATCTAGTCAAAACCAAGTCAAATCAATATTCTTTTGATTTCACAAAAGCATTAGGGACAGGCTATTTAAATGTTATCCGGGATAATGGTTTTGGAGAACCTTTTACCAGCACTGTTGAGTTAGTTAATGGAAATATTGCTGAAGATTTAGCATCTTATTTATATCATTCTGAGCAGACTCCTTCTGCTGTATTTATTGGGGAAAAGATTCAAAATAAAAATATTATTTCTAGCGGAGGATTGTTAGCTCAAGTTTTACCAAAGAAAGAAACTGATCCTTTATTAGTCTCGCTGCTTGAAGAAAGATGTAAAGAAATTAATTCTTTTAGTGAAGACTTATTTAAATCAAAAGATAATCTTCTTTCACTAATAAAAAATATATTTCCAGATATTGACGATAAATCAATTTCAGAGAAAGCTCGAACTCAAGAAGTAAGATTTGAATGTAGGTGCTCTAGACAGAGAAGTTTAAATGCAATGAAAATGCTTGATAAAAAAGAGTTAGAGGATATTTTAATTAAAGAAGGAAAAGCCGAATTAGTTTGCGAATTTTGCAAGAATAAATATCTAATAAATTCTGAAGAGATTAAAGAGATGATTAAAAATTAATTTAAAGGAAAATCACTCCTATCCACAAAATTATCATTGCTGGTAAACTTTGAATTTTTTGAATTGATAAAAAGTTATTAGATATTTCCTGAATAAATGAGTTAGTTTCAAATAAACCTCCAAATATTAATCCTATTGAGAGAAATGTCACACTCCATCCAAGAGAACTAATAAACTTTTTACCTGATTTAATTTGAATATAAGTAAGGATTAAAGTTGAAATAGAAAGCAGAAGTCTGTTGTAAGAATCAGGACTAATAAAAAGTATTATCAAAAATAATAATCCAACAGATAATTTGATTGAAAGATTATCAAAAGATGGAGGGGTTATTTTGGGAAGGCTATATTCGTTTGACTTGTTACCATTATTATTCAAATTTTTTATTTTTGATAAAAGCGGGAAATCATTATTAATTAGTTTATTAATTTGTTTCTCTTTCTTAGAAGCATTTTGAGCTTCGAAACTAACATTCCCTGACTGCCTTGCTTTCAAACTACCCATTAACAATTGATCAAAAGATGATTCTACTTTTGCCTTAAGTAGTAGATCTTCACCAGCCTCCTTAACTTTAAGATCTCTTGCTTTTTGTATATCTTCAAAATCGGCACCTTCGTCAACACCTAATATTTCATAGGGTGTTTTATCGGGATTATTTTTGCTTTTATTTGAATCCAATTGATTTTTACAATAACTATAGATTAACCAATTTTATTATCCAATAGGACTTTATAAAACAATTGGTTCCACCCCACTAACAACAGGTGCTACTTTTTTTAAATCTAAATTCTCATTATCTTCAATAAATTGATTAAGATTCCACTGATTCTTAAAAAGAATCACTGGCCTATTCCAGCAATCCTTTACTACTTTGCAATTAAAGATCCTTCCTAATTCGTCAATGGCTGACCATCCATCTGAAACCCATCGTGCCAATTGGAATGGCATAGATTCAAGATTGGCATCTACACCATATTCATTTTTTAATCTATGAATAACTACTTCCAACTGTAATTGTCCAACAGCAGCAAGGATAGGATCTCTTTTGCTCTCATCAAAGTCATAAAGTATTTGAACAGCACCTTCTTCACGAAGTTCGTTTACTCCCTTCCTAAAGTTTTTAAATGCTGAAGGGTTTGGATTTCTTAGCCAACTAAATATTTCAGGACTAAAGGAGGGTATACCCTCATATTCAAGATGAGTTCCTGTATATAAAGTATCTCCGATAGAAAACATTCCAGGGTTATTAAGTCCAATTACATCTCCAGGATAGGCATCATCAACTACTTCTCTGTCTTGACCAAATATTTTTTGAGGTCGAGATAATCTAATAGTTCTTCCTGTTCTTGAGTGCTTGACTGACATATCCTTTTCAAATTTTCCACTACAAACTCTTATAAAAGCAACTCTATCTCTATGCTTTGGATCCATATTTGCCTGTAACTTAAATACGAAACCGCTAAATTCATCGCTTGCAGGCTCAATATCTCCCTTATTACTATTTCTTGAAGTTGGTTTTTGAGCCATTTTTAAAAAACTATCTAAAAAAGGTCTTACCCCAAAATTTGTCATCGCCGAGCCAAAGAAAACAGGAGTAAGTGAACCATTAAAAATTTCTTCTTTTTCTAATTTCGAACCTGCCTCATCAAGGACCTCAAGCTCTTCAAGAGAGATCTCAAGTAATTCTTTCTCTACATATTTTGAAAGTTCTTTATCATCTAAACTCATTCTTTTCTCATTTGATTGTTTCCCTCTAACAGCTTTATCAAATAAAATAACCTCTCTTGTAAATCTATCAATAACTCCTCTAAATTCCTCACCTATACCAATTGGCCAATTAACGGGCAAAGTATTTAAACCAAGCTCTGATTCAATTTCATCAAGCAACGAAAAAGGTTCTCTGCCCGGTCTGTCCATCTTGTTAATAAAAGTAAAAATAGGTATTTTTCTCATTCTGCATACCTCAAATAATTTTCTTGTTTGAGGTTCTAATCCTTTAGCGGCATCTTCAAGCATTACTGCATTATCTGCGGCAGCTAAAGTTCTATATGTATCTTCAGAAAAATCTTTGTGACCAGGAGTATCCAACAGATTTATTACTGATCTTTCATATTCAAACTGCAAAACAGTTGAAGTAATTGAGATACCTCTTTGTTTTTCAAGTTCCATCCAATCAGAAGTAGCTTTCCTTTGATTACCTCTTGCTTTTACTGCCCCTGCTTGCTGTATAGCGCCTCCATACAAAAGAAGTTTTTCAGTAAGAGTTGTTTTACCAGCATCAGGATGTGAAATAATCGCAAAGTTCCTTCTTTTATTTACCGCCTCTAAGATATTTTTATTATTTAAGTTTTCAGTACTTGAACCCATTAAATTCTATTTTAACAATCCCACTAACTCTAAACCTTACCATAAATGACTAAATATTGATCACCTTCTTCGAACACTTCTAAAGAGGATAATTTATTCTCAAAAATAAAATCTTTTAATTCTTTTGATGTGTAAGAAGCCTTTAATGATGCGTAATAATCATTAGTCAGAATTTCATTATATTTTTCCCCACATTTTTCTTTTAAATATAAGGCTGATTGTTTATCAATCGGTCTTTTAAGATCTTTATGAAAATTTATAGTCAAATCACTTGATAATCTCTTTATGCAATCAAAAAAATCATCCAGATAAGTAATATGGTGAATTAAACTGTTGCTGACTAATAAACTTATATTTTTTTCGAAAGAAATATCACTTGATTTAAGGCTTTTTATATCTGCACAAATGTAACGCAAATTTTTTAATCGACTCCGATTTAAGGAATTCTTTTTATTTAACTCAGCTATTCGAATCATCTCTTTGGAGCCATCAATACCAATAACATTGGCATTAGGCCATTTATTTGATAACTTTTCAGAAATATTGCCGGGTCCGCATCCTAAATCAACAATCAATTCTTTTTCATTTAAATGAATATTATTTTTAATTAAGTAATGATTTATTTGACTAATAAGATTATTCTCTCCCTCTGAAAAGTCAGCTTTAGCATAAGAATCAACTTGGTCTTCACTTTCCATTAATTCAGGTTCAACAGTTCTTTCCATAAACTTCCGTGAACAAAGATTTCATAATAAACATATTTTTACACAAACCGTTAAATAGTGGTAAGAATAGTTGCAGACGCCACAGGTAGAGTTATTCTTCCTTTACGGGTAAATTTACATACTTTTTTTTTTATCGTGACAATTGCACCAAATAAAGCTTCCTCCGAGAGCAATTCTAATAATCTTAGAAAAGATGACTTCCCAAAAACAGCTCCTGCTGCTTATCCTGTCTTCTTTAGGTCATATAGCAGAAAGACAGTTTCCGGGAAAAGAGAGAATTGGGGTGAAGTTGGAGAAAGAAATTTATCTGGATTAAAAGAATTAGGAAAACTCTCTGATCAAGAATTGATGTTAATGAGAGAAATGCAGAGTAACCAAAAGGCTCAACCATCTGGAAGATGGTTATGGATCGGAGGGACTCCATGGATTAATAAAAACCAGAATTTTTCAGGAGCATATAATTGTACTTCGACAAATTTAATTGATTGGGAAGCTTTTGCCTTAATGATGGATTTAGCAATGATGGGTTGCGGCACAGGAGCAATAATAGAGCCCCATTTTATAAATAAGCTTCCAACAGTAAAAAATAAAATAAATATTAAATCAGTAAGCGAAGTAGGAATAACTCCTAAAGATCAAAGGCAGGAAAAATCTTCTTTAGAAATTAAAGGCAACGATATTTTTATAAAAGTGGGGGATAGCAGAAGAGGCTGGGTAGATAGTTATAAATATCTTCTTGAAGCATCAAGCAATGAAAATTTTGAAAAAGAAGTTAATGTTCATATTAACTTAGAAGATATTAGGCCAGCAGGAGAATCATTAAAAGGTTTTGGAGGTATGGCGAATCCTATTAAATTAAAGGATCTATACTCTCGAGTTGCTTCTCTATTAGGAAAAGCGATTGGTAGAAAGCTAAATACAGTTGAGTGTTGCTTACTTATTGACGAAGCAGCTGTAACAATAGTCGCAGGTAATATAAGAAGAAGCGCTGGCATGAGGCAGTTTGCATCTGATGACAAAGAAGCAGCATCAGCTAAAGAGAATCTATGGAGTCAAGACGAAGACGGTAATTGGAGAATCGATCCTGAAAAGGACGCTCTTAGAATGGCAAATCATACAAGGGTTTATCATACAAAGCCCTCCTATCAAACAATTCTGGATGCTGTAACCAAGCAATTTCATTCAGGTGAAGGAGCAATTCAATTTGCGCCAGAAGCAATAGCAAGATCAAATGCAGATATTTTGAACGGAGAAGATCTCAAAAATGAATTCATAGAAATATATTCAGAACAAGGTAAAGAGGAAGCTAGAAATTGGATTAATCTCAATTACGGACCTTTTTCTGAAGAAGAACTAGATCATAGAATGAGTAGATATGGACTTAATCCGTGCGGAGAAATATTAGGCAACGATTTTCATTGTAACTTAGCCGAAGTTCACCTAAATCAGATAGATCCGGAAAATATTGAAGAACAAAAAAAAGCCTTTAAAGCTGCAGCTCTTTCAGTGGCATGTTTGCTAAATCATGAATTCGAAGTTGAGAGATATAGAAAAAGTAGGGAGTATGATCCTATTGTGGGAGTTAGTTTTACAGGATTATTTGATTTCTTTGTACATGCGTTTGGGACCCCTTGGTTGAAATGGTGGGAAGCTGGGAGACCTGACAACGAAGAAGGAAAAGAATTTAAAAAGCAAGAAGCTAAATTCTTAGATTCATGGAGAAAAACTGTAAAAGAAACTGTTTGGGAATACTGCGATAAACATAATCTCAGAAGACCTAATAGATGCACAACAGTTCAACCTGCGGGCACCAAAAGTCTTTTAACAGGAGCTGCTCCTGGATGGCATCCACCTAAAGCACAAAGATTTTTAAGAAGAATAACCTTCAGAAAGAATGATCCTATTGCTTTAGCTTGTATGGATTATGGTTACTCTGTTGTTCCATCTCAATCCGATAAAGATGAAAAAGGATGCTTACTTGATAATCCATTTGACCCAAGATGTACTGAATGGCTCGTTGAAATTCCAACAGAAGTAAGTTGGGCAAACATAGAAGGAGCAGATCAAATAGATATTAATAACTTCTCTGCCCTTGCACAATTCGATTTTTATATGCAAGTTCAAAAGTTTTATACAGAACATAATACTTCTGCAACTGTTGAATTTAGAGAAAGTGAAATTGAAGATTTAGCAAAAGCAATACATAGTGCAATAGAAAATAACGAAGGTTATATTTCTGCAGCATTATTAGCTCGATTCAGTGCAAATGCTACATTCCCAAGATTACCTTTTGAACCAATAAGCAAAGAGGAATATTTATCTTTGCAGGAACAGGTAACTGAAAGGAAAGTAAATAATGATTTCTTTGATGCACTTAATAAATATGATGTTGGAGAGCTCTCCGAAGCAGGACCAGCTGGTTGTGATTCAGATAAGTGTTTACTTCCATTATCTAAACCAGAAAATTAAATATTAAGTTATTTATAAATTAATTAAATTTTGTTTTTAAAAATTCAATACATGGCTACATCTTAAGTAGGTATGTAAATTGACTATGACATTAAGCTTAAATATTGGTAATTTTTTTAATGATTCATCTACTGATGCTTTAGTTGACGAGCTTAGGAAAAGAAATACAGAAGAATCAATATTAGAATTTGAAGAAAAATTTAACTCTACAAACGAAAAAAATCTACATATTTATATATGTAGATTTCTTAAAAATAGATCTATATCTCGAGCTTTAGCTTCTAAGTGGCTAATTACAATGATTAACGACAAAGAGTCAAAAATTAATTCTCTGAAAAATTAGATAATTAAGTTAGAGCAGAAAGCCTCCAAAGTGCTATCCCAAAAATTGATACACCCATTATTAAAGTAAAAGCCAAAGCATTAACCACTTGAACCTTCTCAGTCATGACATTCGCGAATGGAAGTAACTGCGCATACAAAGGTTTTTCTTCAACTACTGCAGCTTTTTTACTAGGAGATTTTTTGTTTCTTGAGAACATAAACATCGTTATAATCCTTTGAATTTTACATTTAAAAAGTAAAGTTATTGAAAATAAATAGATTAATTGAACAAAATGTAACCTGTCTAAATCATTAAATTATTCTCAAAAAGATTTCATCCCATTTAATAGATAAATT
>QBZO01000020.1 GCA_003282225.1 Prochlorococcus sp. AG-335-I21 | reverse complement strand
CCATTGTTTCCTAAAGACTTGGACTTGGCTTTTGTAATTACAGCTTTTAATGTCTGGGGTGTTGAAGCGAAGTTTTTTAAGATATTGAATGGTTTCGTATTGATTAAGCTTTCCATTAATAATTTGGAAACCGCAAAAGCTGATACCTTCTGGAGACCCCGCTGCAGCTCGGACGAAGCCTGATGCAATTCTTTGGGAAAAGTTGGGAGATCTATTTGGAGTGAAAAGTTCGCCTCTAATTTGCATAATTCCTGAAACAGGAAGTTTGAGGGGTATGTCTTGAATTTCAGCAATTTTGTTTGTGACATCTATACCTTTTCTAGAAATGGACTTTTCTAAGTTGCCATCTCTGTATTGCAAAGCAATAGCAATGCCATCAATCTTAGGCTCTATTAACAATCGAGTATTAGGCAGCAATCCTTCTAAGAATTCATCAATAGAATTCTTTTTTAATGAAGGTAATGGGAGAGATTTTTTATTTGAAATGTTTAGGTAAAAGAAATTGTGAGAAAGGTACTAAATGGAAATTACAAGGTAATAAAGAAGATTATTCTTTTAAATTAATTGATACAGATTGTGGGGATCTTCTACCAACAAAGAAAAATGAATTAAGTGATAATTTTTTAGAGATATTAACTAAGGAAGAGAAAAAGTTTACCTATAAAGAATTAGCAGAAAAATTTAAATGCAATCCTGAACACTCAAGAAGAATTTGTATAAAACTTTTTACTGAAGGAAAAATTGAAAGAGTACCAATAATTGATAATGTTGGCAGACCCTACTTTAAATATTGGAAGAAGTAATATTCCTACTTTTGGACGTGAAGGATAGGTACATTTTTTACAGGCCCTATATCCACATTTGTAGGAAAAATATTTTTATTAAATTAAAATCACTATTAAATAAAACTTCTAAATTTGTCTCCACACAAAGGTCCAAATATAATTGGCTATTGCGTAATTACTTCTACACTCTCCCTAGTAGTAATAGCATTAGGACAAATTCCCCAATTTAAAGTCCACAAAGCAAAACTATTATGTGCAGAATATATTTCACAAAAAGATTCTATGGAAGGATTAAAAAAGGGGTTTAAAATTCAAAAAAAGTTTATTGGTAATGAAAAAGCTAATGTAATAGATTATTGTAATAGTCTTTAAAACCGCTTAAACCATGAAAATCTATTTTTTTATTGAAAAACAATGTCTCTTCTTACTTCTTTAATATACAAAAAAAATTCTTATCCAAAAATAAATTTTATAGCGTTTCAAATAAATAAAGTTCTTTACCTCTCATTAATTTTTTAATCTTTTTTAAATGACTTTTGATCAAATAAAAAAGTTCTTAATTGAACTCAAAACAAATAAAACTTTTCTCGATGAAGTTTCAAGTGCAGCTACTGCTAATGAAATCGCCTTAATAGCTTCACACTATGGATTTCAATTTACTGGTAAAGAATTAAAAGAAGTTTCTAAGAGCAAAATTGAGGGGGTAAATATTAAAATTCAAGATACCACTCCATCTTATAATTTTGGTGAGGAGGGAAACTAAAAAAATTGATTAAGAAAAAAAAATGATAAATTTCATAAGCTCCATAATTTAATCCTGCTTACAAGGATGAGCATTCTACTTTTTTGAATGACTTAGTTTTTAATAATGTTTTTCAGTTGATACTTTGAGACTGATTTTCATTTATTATTTTATTAGCAGTAGAAGGATTATCTTCCTTTTTTGGGATTTCATTTAAATGCGTATGATTTAATTCTTTTTTATTATGTCCATGAGCAATCCCCAGCTCATGCATCCTTGCATGTTCTTTAATAGTATCTCTTAATTCACCAGATTTAGGACCTACTGTCGTATAAATACCGTATCCAATGGCGCCAAATAATAATACTCCAATGCTTCCTAAAACAAAAATGAGTGTAGGATCATTATTAGCTGCAATCATATTAAAAATAAATAATTAAACCAGACTTTAATGATTTATAAAAGGATTTTAAAGTAAATAAGTTATAAGTTAGGTATTTAAAAAGTATTATTGTCTGTAGCAGTTTAGACAAAATAAATATACAAAAGATAAGATAATTTTTTAGACCTAATATAAAATGTTGAAAATTACTTTTTACTATTTCAGACAGCTCAAACAAAATAGCGTTTATTCTTCTTTTACTTGGAGTTCTCGTTTATTACGGGTTAGTTATTAGTGGTAATAATCCGCCTTAAAGCGAGGGGGAGGAATCAAATATCTAAGAATTTAAGACCCTCTAAAATTTAAGCAAATTAAAATAACATTGCTCCATATTTAATAATGATAAATTGGAAACAATAAGTTATTAAATTCCAAAAAATAATCCGTCTTTTTGATAAGAAAATATAACTACAGATATACCTATTGAGATAAGAATAAATTTAAAAATACTATTTTGTAGTTTTTTTCTTAGTGAATTGGATCCTTCTGATGATTTCATAAAAGATATTTAAAAAATTAAAAAAACTTAATTTATATTTGAATGACTTGCTAAAAGATAGTTCAAAAATAATTAATCCTTTTTTGGTTTAGGTTTTAGACCAAAATCATTTTTACCTCTAGCAAAGAAAGTAATTACCAATAAAAAAAAGCTTAAAATAGAAAGAGTTTCCATAATAAAATGATAAATTTTTACTTAGAAGTTATTTGATCTTTTAATTGAGATTTACTTGATGAAATACCAAAATCATTTGATCCGAATTTCATAAAAGCAATAAAGGCAGCAAAAAAGCCCAAGACTGCAAAGAGATACATTTGTTTAATATAAGGAATGCATATGAGGACAATAAAAATATTTCTTAAAAGAGTCAAGAACAACTTTTACATAATAAATAGCTAAAAATACATCATTTACTTTTAAAAATTACTTATAAATAATTATTTGATAATGCTTAATGAACAAAATTTTATAATGTTAATAATTAGTCGAAGCTTCTTAAATGCAATTAATTAAAAGCCTTACTTTCCATTGTCTCAAACTTCATAGATTATAAATCTATAATCAAAAAAGTTTGGGCAAAATCTAACGTAGGTACTAAAAAATCATCTACATAAAATGATATTAAAATAGAAAATTTTTAGCTAATAAATATTAAAAAACTTGATTTGAATAAATTTTTTTAAATTTTTTATTTATAAAAATATTCCTTTGCTTTGTATAAACATATGAAAAGCAGGATTATGAAGATAGAGTTCATAAGTAGCTTTAGCTAAGAAAATAATTAAACCTGAAACAGCAAGAAAAATTATCTGATCTTTTGATGCATTATCAAAATTGAAATTTTTTGCATAGAATGTTTTTGCTTTCATAATTAAATTTAGCTCTATTTATGGTCTAGCAAACATAATTAAGTAGATTTTAAAAATATATATTTTATTTAGATTTTAAAAATTTTTTTTAGGTATCTACTTTACTACTATTTCTTTATGAACATATAGGAGTTCTTGTCCAGTTAAAACAGGGTTAATTTAAAGCCTGTAATTCAAATTATATTCCTTGAAAATCTGGAATTAAAATCCCTCCATCAAGATCATCATCATCATCATCTTTATTCTCATCTGAAAAAATTATTTCGCCAACTTTTAATCCAAGAAAAAGACAGAAAATCCAAATGAAAATATCACCACCGGGCAAACCCATAACCCAACTAAAGATTAGGCCAATTAATAAACCAATTCCTACGATAAAAATTTCCAATGGTATTTATTCTTTTAAATAAACTAATAAATGATTACGAAAAAATGTGTAATTAAGTTTTCAAGATACTGTGATATTTATTTCTTAAGAAAGTTTAATGACCTAGAAAATAGAATAATTTATTAAAAAATTTTTTCTTTAACCAATTTTCAGACTTTATTTTTCTCTGATTATTTTTTATCTTTTTATGTAGATTTAAAATTTAATTAAAAGATAAATTCTGATAGCTGAAAAAATATTCTTGGAACTTATAGATAATTATTTTTTATTTTTATTAATTAAAAATAATTGGATAGATAAATAATTTACATTAGAAGGTAAAAATAACTTTTACACAATAATGATATATTCTTCGAATAAAATTTAATACATTATTAATACATTAAAAGGTCTCTAAAATTGTTGCTTATCTAAAAAATTATATATAGATTTGAAAAAGGAGCTTTTTAATTTAATAGAAAATATCTTTTCAAATATGGTCCATTCAACCTTTAATTTTGTGGCTTATATCTTGATTAACACTTTCTCAATATTTTCAAGCTTGCTCCCTGCATTGAATGAAAAAAATCTCCCATGGATTGATGTCATTCATCCTATTGTTGTTCATTTCGTAATCGCTATGGCTTTAGGTGCTGTAGTCTTTGATTTTGTTGGAATAATTTTTAAAAAGCCTAATTTATTTGAAGTAAGTTTTTTAAATTTAACTGTTGCAACAATTGCTATCTTTATTGCTATTGTATTTGGTCAAATTGAAGCGGGATTAAGTAATCCATATGGAGTATCAAGAGATGTTTTGAATTATCACAGTACAATAGGATGGTCCTTAGCAGGAGTACTTTCGGTTATAACAGGATGGCGATATGTATCAAGACAAAGTAATCCTCAAGTTCTATCAAAAGGGTTTGTTTTTATAGATGTGATTTTAGCAGCCTTAGTTTGTACTCAGGTTTATTTGGGAGATATGTTGGTTTGGATTTATGGATTGCATACTGTACCAGTTGTTCAGGCTGTTAGAGATGGATTATTATGATAATTTTTGATCATTATCTTTCTTTGCAAATAGGTGGTTTAAAAAGTATTAACTACCTTTTCTGTCTTTTAATAAAATCACCAATTAGTGAAATATCAGACAAGTTGGGTCCAAATGATTTGCCTTATAAAATTCCATTGCATCCAAATCTTGTTCATTTAACTATAGGTTTATTTGCTATTGGAATATTCTTTGATATAGCAGGAGCCTTTTATCCTTTTGAAAAAAGAATTTTAAGATTTCTTTCTTTTCCAGTTACCAGAGTTGGATTTCATGATGTTGGTTGGTATAACATTCTTGCCGCTTCCTTTATAACTTTCTTTACGGTTGCAACTGGTTTCTTTGAAATGTTGCTTGCAGTTCCGATCCCTGAAGTGAAAAGTATTTTAGGTCAAAGTGCTATTTCTACAATGCTTTGGCATGCCATAGGCGGAGTAGCTATTCTATTTGTAATGATTTCAATGACTATATGGAGGGGTTATCAAAGATTTGTTTTCAGGAAGGATTTCGGAAGACAAGTCTCTTGGTCTTACATATCTTTAGGGGCCTTAATTTTAATTTTAATGGGACTTCATGGCAGTTTAGGAGCATGGCTTGCAAGTGACTTTGGAGTTCATATTACAGCTGACCAACTTCTTGTTAAAGGAGAAGATCTTAATCAAATTTTTCAATGACTACTAAAATAAAGAGGTTAAAGAAAAAGAAGTTTTCAAACACTTTTATAATAATTTTTGCAGTAGTTCTAAACATAGTAATTAGTCTATTAATGGGTCATTGGTCTTATAGTTGGTTACCAATACAAGCCTCAGAGGCTGCTCATTATGTAGATAATCTATTTGCATTTGAAACCTCTATTGGTACTTTTATCTTTCTAGGCTGTACAGGAACAATGGCTTGGATTTTAGTATTCAATAGAGCCCCCAAGTATGATGAAAGTAATGGCGAACCTTTAGAGGGAAATTTAAAACTTGAAATCATATGGACAATAGTTCCTCTTATTTTAGTTTTGGCGATATCAACATACTCAACAAGAGTTAATTATAAACTTGAAAACTTAGGGTCAAAAATAAAATATGATTTCGGAGCAGAGGTTCCTTTTGTTGAGGAAAAAAAAGTTTTTGATTATGGACCCATTGACGTGATTTCAAGGCAATGGAATTGGGAGTTTGTTTATCCAAATGGAATACGTAGTTCTGAATTACATTTGCCAATTAATAAAAGATCAAATTTCAGATTAATAACAGAAGATGTTATTCATAGCTTTTATGTCCCAGCATTTAGATTAAAGCAAGACATTATTCCTGGAAGTGTAATTACATATTCTCTTACACCTACAAAAGAGGGAGTATTTAGATTAAGAGACGCAATGTTTAGTGGTGCATATTTCTCACAAAATCAAACAAATGTAATTGTAGAATCTGAAAACGTATTTAATAAATGGATTAAGGAGACTGTAAAAAAAGAACCTCAAAATGGATTAAATCCTGCTGGCCGTTTGTATGAAAAAAGGCTAAAAAATGGTAATAGAGGTTGGGCTACAGTTAAACCTGCACCTGATCCAAAAGTTAATGAGGTTGGTTCTGAAGTAAGAACTCATGATAGTTAAAATCTGATATGACAATCGTTAATTATGATCCAAGATTAGTTAAGACTAAAAATCCTTATCCCAAAGGCCCAAATGATTGGAAAAGGTTTTTTAGTTTTAATACTGATGCCAAAGTAATTGGCATTCAATATATAGTCACAGCTCTTTTTTTCTTATTAATAGGTGGTCTATTAGGGATGTTAATTAGAGGAGAGTTAATAACACCACCTTCAGATCTTTTTGATCCAACCGTTTACAACGGTCTCTACACTATGCACGGAACGATAATGCTTTTTTTGTTCCTTTTCCCTATTTTAAGTGGTTTAACAAATTTACTTGTACCACCAATGATAGGTGCACCAGATATGGCTTTCCCAAAACTTAATGCCTTAGCATTTTGGCTAGTGCCAGTTTTTTCAATAATACTACTTTTAAGTTTTTTTGTTCCTGGAGGTCCAGCCTCTTCAGGTTGGTGGTCATATCCGCCTATCAGTATTCAGAATCCTCTGGGAAAAGTTTTAAATGGAGAAATGTTATGGATAATAGCAATATCATTGTCTGGAATTTCTTCAATCATTGGTGCGGTCAATTTTGTAACAACGATAATAAGAATGAGAGCGCCAGGGATGGGGTTTTTCAAAATGCCAATTTTTATTTGGACTGTATTAGCAGCTCAATTATTGCAATTGCTTGGATTGCCTGCCTTAACTGGTGGAGCGATAATGTTATTTTTTGATTTAACATTTGGAACAAGTTTTTTCAGGGTTGAGGGAGGAGGAGACCCTGTTTTGTTTCAGCATTTTTTCTGGTTCTATTCTCATCCTGCCGTCTATGTGATGGTTCTACCTGTCTTTGGAATATTTTCTGAACTTTTTCCTGTTTATTCAAGAAAACCTCTTTTTGGATATAAATTTGTTGCTGTCGCTTCCTTTGGTATAACAATTCTTTCTCTAGTTGTTTGGGTTCATCACATGTTCTATACAGGTACACCGATGTGGATGAGGAATTTATTTATGTTTACTACTATGCTCATTGCTGTACCTACAGGTGTAAAAGTATTTGCTTGGATTGCTACATTATGGGGTGGGAATATTAGGTTAAGTACACCGATGCTTTTTTGTTTGGGGGGATTATTTAATTTTATCTTTGGAGGTATTACGGGAGTAATGCTTGCAACAGTCCCAGTAGACATACATGTTGGAAATACATATTTTGTTGTTGCTCATTTTCACTATATTATTTTTAATACCATTGCTTTTGGAATATTTGCAGCTATTTATCACTGGTTCCCAAAATTTACAGGAAAGATGTTTTATGAAGGTTTAGGGAAAGTACATTTTGCGCTTACTTTTATAGGAGCGACTTTAAATTGGTTACCACTTCATTGGGCTGGTTTATTAGGAATGCCAAGAAGAGTTGCATCATATGATCCTGAGTTTGCTATATGGAATGTCTTAGCAAGTATTGGAGCTTTTATTCTTGGCGTTGCCTCTATTCCTTTTATCTTAAATATGGTTAGTTCGTGGGTAAGAGGAAAATCAGCTCCTCCAAATCCTTGGAAAGCTATAGGATTAGAATGGCTACTTCCCTCTCCACCTCCTCACGAAAATTTTGAAGAAGATATCCCAACGGTTTTAAATGAACCATATTGCTATGGCCTAGATAAACCATTTGTTGAAGATGAGCAATTTTATATAGAGAAGTCACTCAAAAAAATTTAAATATGCTTACAGAAAATCAAAATTTATCTTTAAATCATAAACCAGGTCACGTAAAACATGATGGTCATAATATGACTGGATTTATTATATTTTTATGCTCGGAAAGTATTATATTCTTTGCTTTTTTTGTAGGTTACAGCGTCCTTAAAATTAGTGCGCCTGTTTGGTACCCTGCAGGTATAAATGGAATCGATATAAAAATGCCGCTTATAAACACGGTGATTTTAGTCTCATCAAGCTTTGTGATTTACTTTGCAGAAAAATATCTTCATAAGAAAAATCTATGGGGTTTCAGAATCATTTGGTTCATAACAATGATAATGGGCAGTTACTTTGTATATGGCCAATATGTTGAGTGGTCTGAACTTACTTTCAGCTTACAAAGTGGGGCTTTTGGAGGAATGTTTTATTTACTTACTGGTTTTCATGGCCTACATGTAATAACAGGGATATTGCTAATGGGACTTATGTTATTCAGATCATTTATTCCAGATAACTATAAAGGCGGTGAAATGGGAGTTGAATCAGTAAGTCTTTTTTGGCATTTTGTTGATGTTATTTGGATCATATTATTTGGTCTTATTTATTTGTGGCAATAAATTGTGTATCATTATTTTTATATGAAAATTATAAAATTTTCAATATATGATAATAGATGATCATCATTATGATTTCATAATAATTGGAAGCGGTGCTGGTGGTGCTACCTTAGCTAGTCAATTATCAAAAGAGGGAAAATGGGTCCTAGTCCTAGAAAGGGGAGGTCAACTTCCTTTAGAAGAACAAAATATTATAGGGACTGATTTATTTAGAAAAACAAGGTACCACCCTAAAGGGGAAAACTGGCTTGGTCCAGATGGAGATCCTTTTGCTCCTCAAACTGTTTATGCTTTAGGGGGAAACACTAAGATCTGGGGCGCGGTTTTAGAAAGAATGAGAAGTGAAGATTTTGATGATCTTTCTTTACAAGATGGCAATTCACCAGCGTGGCCCATAACATATGAGGAACTTGAACCATTTTATGGAAAAGCAGAAGAAATTTATAATGTAAAAGGTACTCAAGGTATAGATAAAACAGAACCTGAAAGATCTTTAGGTTATGATAGTCCTCCAAAATCTATTGATCCTTTATTCAAAGAAATTCAAAATATTTTAATAGAAGAGGGATTCAACCCTTATTATTTACCAATTAGCTGGCCTGAAAATTCTCAAGATATTGATTTTGATAAATGTGCAATGTTTCAAAAAGGAGATTCTCAACTTTATGGTATTTATAATTCAGATCAAGATTTCCTGAAAATTAAAACTAACGCTAAAGTTTTAAAACTAGATGTAAATTCTTCTGGAAAATCAGTTAAGGGTGTTGAGGCAGAGATAGATGGGGATAAATGGCTTTTCTCCTCAGATATAGTTATTCTTGCAGCCGGAGCAATTAATACTCCAATAATTTTATTAAATTCAAAATCTTCTTCACATCCAAATGGTTTAAGTAATAAATCTAATATGGTGGGTAAAAATTTAATGAATATACAAATGACGTGTATTCTTCAAAGAGCTAATAATCTTACAAGTGGATATTTTCCAAAATCCTTAGGATTAAATGATTTTTACTTTGGGGATAAAAATGTTGATTTCCCATTAGGTCATATACAAACTGGAGGAGGGGTACTTAGAGATGCTTTTTTTGCTGAATCTCCGCCAGTCCTATCCTTAATTACAAAATTAATACCCGACTTTGGATTAAAAAATTTAGCAAAAAGGTCAATATCATGGTGGGCTATGACTGAAGTTTTACCTGATCCGGAAAACGCAGTAACCATTCAAAATAATAGGGTAAAAATTAATTACATACATAACAATTTAGAGGCACATGATCGACTCGTTTACAGGTGGCTTGATACTTTAAAAGTTATTGAGAATAATCCCCTTTCCTTATCAATAACTAGAACCCCAGCACACCCTAGAGGATTAGCTCCACTAAGTATAGTTGGTTATTCTTGCGGCACCTGCAAGATGGGCAATGATCCGAAAACATCAGTTGTTGATAAGAATGGAAAGTGTCATGATATTGATAATCTTTATATTTCTGATGCAAGTATTTTTCCAAGTTGCCCAAGTATTGGCCACGGTTTAACTGTAATTGCCTTGTCCCTTAAATTAGGAGATTATCTTACCTCTGGAAATCTTTATAAGCCCTTGATATGTAGGCCTTAAGACTTTAATTGAAATAAAAATTGTTAGTTAATCATAATTTTAAAATTTTTTATGAATTTAAATTCAATAATTCAAAATATACAATTTGCAAGTAAATTATTAAAGCTATAAATATTAAATAGAACCAGCCAATATCAATAAAAAACCGAAGAATACAGATAACCCCATCATTATGATCATTTTATAAAACCAATTTGGAATATTATCATTATAAAAATCCCAATGCTCATTTTTTGAGTCCATTATTTTTTCCATCCTCATAAGATTTTCTAGGATTTCAAAAATATCTTGGTAGGGTTTTAATGCTGTATCAAGAAAATATTTCATAAGCATAAAACAAAATTCTATTCTTATATTATCTAGGTATTTATACTTGAGTGGCTTTTGTGTTCTTTTTGTAGCTTGATTTCATAATTGAACTATTTATTTTGAATTTAATAGTTGAAAGTCTTAAAAGATTCTTTTATTAAATAGTTAGACTTTTTGTATAAGTTATCAATTCCGTTATGCGGGTACCTCAACCCCATCATTGATTTTAGACCATCTACCAATCTCTTTATAAAAACTAGAACAAGATCTAACATCCCATTCTATTGAAAAATTTCCAGTTTTTTCTTTAACTAGATTTACATGAATTATTGGATTCTTAGCAGTGACATCAGGATAAGAAGTTAGATGTTCAACCTCATGATTTTTTTCTACATCATGATATGTCTTACACCTATCGACCCATTTACAGTTAATACAAATACACATTTTTATATAACTAAATAAATTTAACTTTTAAAATTATTATATTTTTTATTTATAAATGCAGATTCAGTTTGGAATTTTAATTTTTCCAAATAATTTTGCTGAAATTTATTATTCCCTGAACATTGCATCCCAAAAATAAGATTAATATCTATCTCATTAAATAAATTTTTATTTGTTTGTTTATTAATTCTTTCTTTCATAAGAGCTAATTTTTATAATGAAATACCAGCATGACAATAGGTATTGATACTTTAAAGAGTAAAAATACTTATCTGTAAAAAAAGTATTAATTAACGTATATTCTGTATAATTTCGTGAATCATTCTACATAAATACTATTTAATTTGATGATTTTAAAACAATTATTTTTAATAGTTTTTCGATAATAATTTAAATCAAATTTTAAATATTTTTTCTAATTTTTCTTTAAAAGATGGTTCTGATAATTTATAAAGTTTCTTAAAAAATTTATATACTTTATATCCAGCGAAAGGAATAAATATAGCTAATAAAATTACTCTAAAAGTTTCTGATTCCATTAGCGGTTCATCATAAAGATTGCCAACCCAGCGAAGCTAACTAATTTAGTAACTATAAAAAATGGAACTAACTTCTGAACTTTTAACCCGAAAGGTAGGATTTTATTAATGGCTTCCATAGCTTTTTTATTATTTGATAAAAACCCTAACAAATCTTTCCAAAAATTTTGATCTTGGTATAAATCAATTACTCAAAATGGTGACCTTGATCACTAAAATAATATTTTTGAAGAGGTATTCATTCTTTATCTTTACAATTAATTCTCAGATTATATTCGAGACTGAAAATAGGGTTAACTTGTTTTTTTATTTCTCTTAAACCATTTGTTACTTTTAAATAAAAGAATAAATAGACCAATTAAAATTAGAAAGGTAAATCCATCTAAAAATATAATTAATTGTTCAGGATCTCTCAAAAGATTTAAAAGTTTAGATTTCTAATATAATTCTCATAAGAAGAAGGTTTGCTATAGATTTTTTCTAATAAATCTTTAGCGCTATCTTTTTTCGAGCCCAAGTTTCGATTGAAAAATAATATATATTTGAAAAGTTGAGAAATAAATCCAATTATTGCAAGATTTAGAAAAATAATTTGCCAACATTCCATCTTTATCAAGGTATTCTCATAACTAAATTTATAAATATTTTTTTGATCCGAAAAGTACAAATGATTCAAATTATTTCAAAGCCCTTACTTTTTTTATTGATATTTGATTCTCTATTTCATATTACAAATAAGTATAATTACTTAAAAAATGAAAATTTATGAAAGAGCGCAAATAGGGTCAAACGTTCAAATTAAAATTGATTTAGCCAAAAAAAGATTGGGGAAAGAAAGTATAAAAGCAATTGAGATTTCATCAATATGTCAAATAATTGATTTCAAAATCACCGATGGTAAAGGTATTGGCGTTATTTTAAAACTCTCTAATGGAAAAGAGGAGTGGTTTTTTGAAGAAGAGATAGACATACTCAATGAAAACGGAGAAATTTTAGAAAATGCAGAAATCGAAGAGGAAATTGATTTACTGTTTGAAATTTTTAATTTCATTAAAGTAGTTTCTTGGACTTTATTAGCACTAATTATTCCTACAGAATACAAATTAAAATCTAAAATAAGAGATCTTTTAAATCCTCTTAACTTTTTTAGTTGGTTATTAAATGCATTTAAAGATATTCAATAATATATTTTATGCTCTTTTACATTTTCTGAAAAAGCTTATAAAGTTTTAGATAAAAAGGAACTTTTATCTTTAATTTATATCAACTGTCAATCATATATTTTATCTTAATCTAAAATCTCTCTTTTTTTCTCACTAAGTTCATCATTGTATTGAAAATCTTGAATTATTTTTACTATTTAATCGATAGCTTTTTCTTCATCATTTGAGGATTTCATCATCGAAAAGATTTGATTTTGAATTAGATTAAGTGTCCCAAGAATACAATCATTATTAGCTTAAAACAATGTCATAACTCATCTTAAAAAGTAAATAATCCCACCAACAAAAGTACTACCTACAAGTAGCAAAACCATAAGAAGAGCAATTAATTTAGGTAAACTTCCAATCATTTTTTAGAGGTCATTTTAAATGTTAAATATGCAAAGCCACCTAGTAATAACAAACTAATAACCGCATAAGTAATTGCTATTCCATACATAATTATTCTTCCGAGTTATATCTCAATATGGTTGCGATTGAACTCTTGTCGCTTGGTGAGAGCTCTTTATCTTCATATTTCCACTCAAACCAAGTAATACATTAATTTAACTTTGGATTTTCATTATAAGTTTTTTTCCAGTTTTGTATCCACTTAGCTAATGCATTAGCCCTATCAGTATTTAACATAGCGGTGTAAGTAGTAAGATTTTCATTTATTTCACCATAAAATAATTGGCTATTAAATGGTATAAATTTGGCTTGATTAGAAATTAGATTTATTTTAATGTCCTACAATTTAATAATTAAAAATGTTTGCAACAAATCAAGCTAAACAACCAGTTGAAGAACTGAAAAACAATACAAAAATTATTGACCCTTTCACCATATGGCTTATTAGGATTGCATGTTTATTGATAATCATTGTTTTTAGTGGTCTTTTATTAGGTGTTCCTTTAGCAATATCAATTGGTCAGTCTTTATTTAATGACACACTTTTAAACGCTAAAGAAGTCTTGAGAAATCTTATTGAAACATCACTTGCCTGATTAACTGCATAGGTTAGAAGTACATAAAGCTAGAGAAGCTAGAAATAGGAGTAGAAAGCATTTCATTTTTCTTATTTTATGCCTAAATATCTCTCGCAGTAATAGTTAGCTAACTCGCGATTATTATAATTTTTTATTTCCTTGAGATTAAGCTTCTTCATCGCTTCATCGCCAGTAATTTGGAAGCTTGAATTTAATTTTGCGCAGGTATCCTTTACTTTTGCTTCCTTATGAAAAGGGTTCCCTAAATAAAAAGCAAAAATGGATAAGAACAAACCAAAGGTTACGACCCTTCGATGATTTCTCCACCATTCATAAGAGTTTAAGTTAAAAACTTTTTTTAATTCTTTTTTAGCCATACAAAAAGAGGTTTTTATCCCTCCAATTTTAGATCGACTGTCAATCTTTAAAAACTTACTTACCCATTGCTCTTCTAAGCTTTGCAGCTTCATCTAAACCTTCCATAATTGTAAACGTTGAATTTTCAGTAGCTTCTTTCCTTAGTTTTGAAAGCTCTTTATATTCTTCAGATTCATAAGCCTCAACGGCTGCCCTCATTGATGGAAATTCGCAAATAACGGCTAGGTTGGCATCTTCCGTTTTTTCTTTTCCTTGTGGCTCTGTATCTTTAGCAAAGACTTCTCCATTAACTTCTTTTAGCCATGGAATAACTTTGCTTACATATTCATCAAATAATTGCTGATTTACTATTTTTGCCGTAGAAAGCCAGTAACCTTTAGCTCCTCTTTTATCCATTTAAAGTCCTAAATCTACCCATTAAATATATTAATGTTGTTGTTACTTTGTAAACCTAGTTTGAGCGGTTATACATAGCCTTTTGATTAGTTAACCAAAATATTAAATAGAAAAAAAAAGCTGTTACTCCTACACCAATTAATGAACTAAAAAAAAATTTAGTATCAATATTATTTTCTGTAAACGCAAAAAATAAATGCATAACTATCAAATAAAAAGAAATCTACACCTATATAATTTTAATTTCTTTCTTTTTTATACCAATGTAATATCGTTTTTTACCAAAACATAGATAAAAGATAAAAAGTGATTTAGAAATGAGCGAATATAAGAACATAAAAAACTATAAAAATATAATTTAAAGTAAACCTGCTTTAACTTTTTATTTTTGCTTCTAATCCAACTAATTTCATAAGAACTTTTTACATTACTTTCAACACTTATTGCTTCCACGAGAGAGGAGCATAACTAGTTAGTCACAATAGATTAAACAATATGGATTAGTTGGATGTTCTTCGCATTCTCTAGTTCAGTAGTTAACCTTATTTTTCTTAGCATCAAATACTAAGGATAATTTTTAGAGCAATAAAAAATATTTTTAGTCAATCACAAATAATTTACGAGTTAAATGAGAAAAATTATTAATCAAAAAAATATTTAAAAGATTAATACGCTAACCCCATACTTCTAGAAGTTTCATCTCCAAGATAAACTCTAATACTTAAAAAATCAGTTGGGCATGCAGTTTCACATCTTTTACAACCAACACAATCTTCAGTTCTAGGAGAAGAAGCTATTTGCCCTGCTTTACAACCATCCCAAGGAACCATTTCTAAAACATCAAGTGGACATGCTCTCACACATTGAGTGCATCCAATACAAGTATCATAGATTTTTACTGCGTGAGACAAAAAAAAACTAATGAAGTAAATTAAAACTAATTAATTTTTTTGTGAATCGAGATTATTAAATTTATTCATTTATATATATTAATAATTAATGTTTAATTATCTGCTATTGGATTTGTTTATTTCGTAAGAAATAAAAATAGAGTTAGGTCTGCTTGCATGACAGTACACCCACTAATTAATGAGACTGGCCAACCTATTCCCAATGCTTTTAGCGTCTTAGACTGAGACCAGGTTTTAGAAAATAACCAATATTTCGTCCATTAATTTGAAAAGCTATGTCCAAGACCGATGAGACATACTAAAACTTACAGTTGCCATGATAAGGTTTGTTAGCCTTTTTTTCGGCAGCTTCTATTGTTATTCGGTGCATTAAATTTAAACTTCCAATTGCTGCACTTAATTGGTTAGATTCAAGAGCTTTTAAATATACCCGTTCAGTCTGTGTAATAAGCCATGCCATCAGGTCTTTACGTTCATACTTATCTAAGTTCTTTACTATTTGAGCACTAGCCCAATTAATATCCAGATTCGCACTTCTGCGAGTAATTCCGTAGTCCCTAACAAGAGTTCTATTCACTTCAGACACTCCCATTCCTGAGTTTAATCTCTCGAGAGCGACACATCTGCGTCTTTTCCTTTCAGCTCTACTGACTAAAGCCATATATTAAGTATGGATAGTTTTATTTCTTAGAATGTAATTGATTAGTTTTGACTATATTTTCAGTTAACTTTTATCTACTAATATCTATAGGTAAATCAATGTGTAATTTGAAGCAATATTACTAGATTTATACACCTCGATTTTTTCGACTTTTTTGCTTTTTCCTTATTTTTTCGTAAGTATGCGTATATAGGCTCTAAAAAACTGTCACATAGGAGTTGAGGATTATGAAAATTCCAGACGAAATGTTGAAAGAAATTAGAGAAAGTGGATACGATCAAGAGCTTGTATTTACACAAATAAGAAAGCTATTAGAAAGCGATAAACCAATTAAAGAAAACGAGTACAATCTTGAGCTTATAGACAATTACTTATTAGACAAAAATCTACAAGAACCTGATGCTGAGATAGTTATGGCCGCAGAGCTTATAGACAATTACTTATTAGATAAAAGATTTATGAGAGAGCTTGAAGATGAAGAATATGATGCTGCTTGAAAATAACTATTAAATATAGATTTTTACTTATTCTTGGATAAATTCTTCAATCCTTTCACAAAAAAACTTTAAACTTGCCCCATCAACAAATTCAATAAATGCTTTTCCGTTTAATTCTTTTATAGATCGATAAGATTTCCCATAGTATTCGCCCTCTTCATTTTTCTGCATTTGTAATGAACTAAATATTTTCTGCTCAACCTCATATGGATTTTTTGTAAACCATACATTTTCGATAACAAAATTTCTATCTAATCCAGTTTCACTTTTTAATGACTTAGCCCTAGCTACATAGTCATCTTTAACAAATCCAATTTTATATATTCTTGGAAGTGCTAAATTCGAAAGTATATATATGTAGCCTTCTTTTATTTTTTTATTCTTTTCAATTTTTTCTTGCCAATCAGGATTTGTCGCTAATTTCTCCATATCTATTTGATCTAATAACCTTTCTTCTCTATCCTTCAATTGATATTCATCTAAAAAGTCTTTATTATTTTTTTTAAATTTTTTTACTTTAATTAAAGTCAATTCATAAGTTTCTTTTCCAATAATTTCAAATTTAACTGTTCCACTAATCAACTTTTTTTTGAAAGCTGAAATTATCTTTTTTCTTTTTAATTTTTTTATTTCACTCTCTACATCTTCTTTCCATTTTTCTTCAACAATACATTTAACAACACAGCCCCTATCAGAGTATGAATATTCTCCATACGTTTCAATATTTACTTGATCGATCTTTTCTAATAGAGAAGATTTTGTAAGATCAGATATATTTAATTCTTCTAAAATGTCAGAAAATATTTTTTTATGATCATTCATAATTATTGTTGTTGCTGCTGTTGTTGGTCTAATAAATTTAATGTCTGTAAAACATCTTGTTTGTCATATCCCTTTTGATAAGTTGCTGTATGAATAGCCTCTGAATGACCCATAAATTTTGATGCTGAAGCGGTATTAATATTCATATTTGCGGTTCTAAATCCATAGCTGTGCCTCAAGTCATACGCTTGAAATGCTGAATTAGTTTTTTTAGCAAGCCATTTGGTATATCTTCTATTTAATGTTTTTAAAATTGCAGAATCATAATCCTCAGCTTTATCAATACTAAGTTCCTTATATACATTGAGAATGTCTAAAGACCTTGCCCATTCTTGAGTTAATGCTGGTGTAATTCTCCACTCTGATGGCTGTTCACTTTTAGGAACTGTTAAAACTTCGGCCATAATCTTTCCAGACTCTTCAAATGGTTTGATACTCCATATTTCTGAAGTTCTTGTACCAAAAACTAATTGAGCAGCTAAAGCCCAACCCCATGTTGGATCTTCTCTCAATAATCGAGCATGATATAAATATTCCTCGTCTTTTAATCTTTTTCTGGATCTTTTCTTGGCATCATCTCTATATGCTTTTTGAGTAGCAGTTGCCCATTCCTGGAGTTTCTTCAGGTTAGGTATTTCAGCAAATTTAGCTAGCCTTAAAAAATGTTTTGCAGTATCGGCTTTTTTCTTTGATCCATTAGGTGATCTATTAGCAAGTTCAACAATATTTTCATAATTTAGAATTTTATGTTTTTCCATCTGCAAAAGATAACCTTCTATCTGTTTCCACCCAGCCATATTTTGATTATTGTTTCTGTCTTTATCTTCAGCACTCCAAAAGTCCTTTTCAAATCTTTTGATAATATCTCCAACTTTTCTACTTTCTTTTAAAAGTTCAACAGTTTCTTCCTCTTCATTTTTTAACCAGTTATCCCATTTAAAAGAACCAGCTATTTTTTCATCACTTAATCTTTTAGCTAATCTTTCAGCCTCATCAAGATTTTTAATATCTGCTTTTAAATTTATTGGAACTCTTTGCTGGATAGTCTGATCAGATTCTGGATTAGTTTTACTTGGTAAATAAGCTCTAAGAGTAAAACCATCTTTTCTAATTTGTATAGTTACTCCTCTCCTCTCACTTTTCAAAAGTCTATTTCTAGCATCTAGCTTTATCTCTAATATTTGTTGTGAATTTGCCATTGTTCGGTAGTTCTTAAGACTAGAGTTTGCGGTGGCCTTATCTTGGTGGCCTTATTCTAGCCAATATATACAAATAGATGCAAGTACACCTATATTCTGTCAATCATAATTTGGTTTCATTTTATAACCCCTGAGAACCATTGCAAATAGGTGACTTGCTTGACTATGACTAACTTCTTGTGATATAAATAACAAGTTCGGAAACAACTGAATAATCCGTTGGAGAGGTGGTCGAGTGGTTTAAGGCTCTAGTCTTGAAAACTAGCGTACCGGCAACGGTACCGTGGGTTCGAATCCCACCCTCTCCGTTTACTACAATTGACTTCTATAAAAATTTCTCCTTAAGGAGTTTTTTTTTGCTTATTAATTTTTGGCAAATTTCACATGATTTCACCAAGTTTCGTGTAATTATCTGAATAAAAGTGGCGAACATTTGGCGAACCTTCATTCCATAAAAAATCGATTGACAAACGATTTAAAATAAAAGGGATTACATCTTTTTTAATTTGAAACAGCAAATATATATTTCTCTATTTTTGATTTTGTCATTATTACCACTAAAAGTTTTTGCTGAAAAAAATGATGATTTTGAAGTCATTAGAAAACAGACTTATTGGTATGGATATTCATGGGGTACTATTTCTCAAACATGTCTTTTTTACAGGGATGGAATTGTTGATTTAAAAACTGGTCAAAAAGAAGTTTCTTCGGCTCTAGAAATTCTTGGAGCAAAAGCTCCCGGTTATATAGAACAAGTAATTGATGCTATGTCCTATCCTCAATTTGAAGGATGTCTTGATTTAGTTGAGTAGAATAATGAAATTCAATTTAATTCCAATAATTTTTAGTATTGTTTTCATATCTCCCACATATGCTTTCTGGAGCAGGGATTCAAATATTAAAAATAATTGTGCTAAATATAAAAGTCAACAAATTTCCTTTGATAAAGTCGTTAAAAAATTAAGATTAAAAAATGCAGTTTGGGGAACAGTAGCTTCGTATTGCAGTGGATATGGCGTAAAGATTGAAGTTTATCCCTATGAAGGCCCTCCACCAAAAATTACACCGATCTATAAATAATTATGACTTATAAATATAAACTCCAAAATATTTTTAAAATTGTTCCAATATTGTTCTTACTTGTTTCGTGCGGCTATAAATCCGAATTTGAAGCACTCCAAGCATGCGAAGAATGGGCCAGTAAACAAGAGGACATTTATTTAATCACCTATAATTTCGTCACGAGAAAAGAACCGACAGTTGGTGGAGTTGGAACTGCAAAGTGTAGAAAAGATGGAAAAGATACTAGAAAAATTTTAGGACTTAAATTAAACCGTAAAAACTATGGAAGTAAAGAATTTCCTGTTGGAGATACCAAATACTGGAATTTGATTTTTTCCGATGAGAATTTCAAAGTTATTAAAAGATTTCGCTACTAAATCATAAAATAAAATTGGCGAACAAATGGCTTTTTCTTTTCGCCAAAGGGCATCAAATCCATTGATATAACTAAAGACCATCTAATCTTGAAAACTAGCGAACCGGCAACGGTACCGTG
>QBZO01000019.1 GCA_003282225.1 Prochlorococcus sp. AG-335-I21 | reverse complement strand
TTATTAGTTCCTTTTTTTTTAGTTTTAGTAATTGCTTAGCCGATGAAATTGGTGGCGAATTAAGTAATGATTTATCTATGGAATCAAAATCTAGTGATGTTAAAAATGATATTAAGGATAAAGGTGATATCCCCATAATTTCTAATGAGGATATCTTTGGTGATGAACAAGCTTTCCCATTCATAGCTGGTTTAGGAAAAAATGCTGCACATTAATTCAAAGTACAATTTTTTTTTAATCCATTTTAAGTAAAAATATTGAAAGGTCTTAGAGTTATAGAGCTTTCTGAAGCACTTAATGTAGATAGCTCAGATCTGTTAGCTGTTTGTGCAATCTTAAAATGTAATGCAAGTTCAAGATTGAGTTTGCTATCGTTTGAAGAATGTAAAAAAATAACGGATTACTATGAGAGAAATTCTTAGATGTTCTTTTTTTACGAAGATGGCATAATGAATTTATTCAATTTCTTTTATCATAGAAACTAATGTGCCATGAATTTCATCTTCTGATATTTCATTTTTAAAATTTATAATTGCAAATTTATCATCATATTTAATTTTCATGAATTGACTGGAAATTTCTTCCAAATAAGCCTCCTTAAAATCTGAAATCTTTCCATAATATTTTAGATATTTATGAACAGATCCAATGTGATCTTTATTCATATGTTTACAAACTCTTTGACTAGTCTTTGAACTAATTATTTTCATTTTAAAATTTAATTATTTTCAGGTTAATATTTTTTTTTCATAATTTAAAGTCTTAATCGTATTATTTATTAATTCTTTAACCTCATTGGCGTCTATTGCTCTTACTAATTTATTTCGAAGACTTGTAGCTCCCGGAAAATTTTTACAAGACCATGAAATATGTTTTCTGGCTATTAATAAACCATGACTTCCCTTTTCTTTTATAAGTTCATCCAAATGTTCAATAATCAATAACAATTTTTCTTCAATATTTGGTTCTTTAAAACCTTTAATTTCTTTAATTGCATAATCTATTTCTCCTATTTTCCATGGAGAACCAAGTATGCCTCTCCCAATCATTAAACCATCAGCATTTGTTTTTTTGAAGCAATTAAATGCGTCCTTAGGATTCTTGATATCTCCATTTGCAATTACTGGTATTTCTAAAAGCTCTTTAATTTTTCCAATCATTTCCCAGTCTGCTTTACCTGAAAAGCCTTCTTTTCGAGTTCTTCCATGTAATGTTATCATTTCAGCTCCTGCATCTTGAAGACTTAATAGAAATTCCTCTATATTCTCTTCTTTATTTTCCCAACCAAGCCTTGTTTTGACTGTAACAGGGACTTTTACAGCATTTGAAACTCTTTTTACTAATTCAATAGCTAATAAGCGATCATTAATTAAGGCACTTCCACCTCCTTTTCTTGAGATTTTTTTTACTGGACAGCCCATATTTATATCAATTATAAATGCACCTGAATCCTCTGCCAATTTTGCAGCCTCTGAAACAGCAAAGGGCCTATTATCAAATATCTGCACACCTATAGGACCTTTTTCTAATTCAAGTTGTTTTATTTTCTGAGTGCCATATCCATGTTTAAGACTTGTCGCATTAATCATTTCTGTAAATAGTAAAGATTCTGGAGCCCATTTTCTTACTAATTTTCTAAATATTTTATCAGTAACTCCTGCGAGAGGAGACAACATTACTTTACTATTTATTATTCTCGATACACCTTTGCCTCTTAATTTTATAATTGAAGACATTATGTGAAAATTCACTTCTGATATATTCACTATAGATTGAATAATTAACATTTATTTGATTCTATTTTTATTCTTAAAAATTTAATTAGATTTCTTTTTATTGTCTTAATTAGTTACTATTTTTGCTAACTTGTATAAGGGTAAAATTTTTTAGGTGCTGTTTTTTTGATCCTTTTATTATCAATTTTTCTTCCATTATTTCTTTTTATTGCTCCTAATAATGTTTATGCAATTCAAGGAAATCTTGATTTGTCCAGTGCTCAAACTTCAGTAGGGAAAAGGTTTGCTAAAGTTTTTTGTGATGCTAAAAATGAGGGATTAGACTCAGAGTTTGCGAGTGAATATGCTTTAAATAATACATATCTAAAATTTGTAGCTTTTCCCGATGATGATCAATATTTAGATGACCTTTGGGAGTTTACTTCTAATAATATTTTAGATAACTGCGGAGATAAAATTAATATAAGCGATTTAAAAGAATTAGAAATTTTCTTTAAAGAAGAAGGTATTATTGCTTCAAATAGAGAGCTTTATTTACCTACTTTTGAAAATAATTAGCCTTAATTTTTATGATGTACTAAAGTAAATTCAGAATGTTTGAAATTGATGAATTTTTTAGGTTTAAATTCTCCAGTAATTTTTGTAATATCAGTTATTGTTCTTATAATTTTGGGCCCAAAAAGAGTAGAAAAAGGTTGGTTGTTATTCCAACGTTTATTAAAGTTTCTTCTTAGTAATAAAGAGGAAATTTCTAAAGAAAATTTAAAATCAGGATCGCAATTAGATTTGAAACCAGAGGTAATTGAAGTTAAAGAAGAGATAGTTGAATCAAAGTCAGAGGAACCAGAGGTAATTGAAGTTAAAGAAGAGATAGTTGAATCAAAGACAAAAAGGAAAAAACCTAAATCCAAAAAAAGCTAAAACAATTAAAATTAAGAATAAATAATTCTAAGATATATTCATTTAGTTATAAAATCTCAGAAATAATTAGAGCCCATTAGTGTTATTAGGTTAAAGAAATTTTATATAAATTTAATATTAAGAGTCTAATGCTACTTCTATTGCTGCAATTAAATTTTCATCGAATGGCTGGATATTAGGTTTAAACCTTGCAATCACATTACTGTCTTTGCCAATTAAAAATTTTTCAAAATTCCATTCAACATCACCCTTTGGTTCAACATTATTTAGTGTTGTATATGGTTCAGTAGTATTACCTTTTGCGTGAACTTTTTCCATAATTTCGAATTCAACACCATATTTTGTAGAACAAAAATTCTTTATCTCCGTAAGAGAATCAGGCTCTTGATTTCCAAAGTCATTACAAGGGAAAGCAAGAATCCTTAAACCTTTTTTTGAATATTTATCGTGAAGCTTTTGGAGATCATTATATTGAGCAGTATTACCGCAATAACTGGCGACGTTTACTATCAAAATTACATTTTCTGAATATTGGCCAAGTTTTTTTGCTTCTCCACTTGCTGAAACAACCGTTGTGTTTTGGACTTCTACTACCATATGTTTTATAAATTTATCTTTTGAAGATAACATTGAAAAAATGTTTTTGCGTTGTTTAAGACCTTTTTTGCCTATTATTTTTATTTGTAATTTTTAGTAAAAAGTTTTTTCTCAACTTGTATAATTAAGTAATTGTATTAAATAATCGACTTGGATCCCTTAGACCCTCTTACTGAAATTATTAATTCAGGACAGGGCTTCTCGCCTTCAATTGCTCTAGAACGAATCCTTTGGGTAATGATAGGTTTTTTCTTTCTTGGTGCTATTTCAACTTCAATTACAAAAGGAATGAAGCAAAATGATTGGTTCGGAAATAATTCTTTTATGTCTAATTTAAAAGCTAATAAAAAAGAAGATAAACTCTCTAACAAGCTATCTGACGATGACGATTAACATAAATTAATTTAGTGATGGGCAGTTTTAAATTTATTCCCAAGAAAATATTATTACTTGGCAGTGGCGAACTTGGAAAAGAATTAGTGGTTGAAGCTAAAAGATTAGGCTTAGAAGTAATAGCTATTGATAAATACGAAAATGCCCCTGCGATGCAATTAGCTGATAATTCCTTTGTAATAGATATGAGTGATAAGGAAATTTTAAAAAAAAAGATAAAAGAACTCAAACCTGATTTTGTAGTTCCCGAAATTGAAGCTCTATCAATTGAAGCTTTAAAGGAATTGGAAGAAGAAGGAATAAATATTGTTCCTAATGCTAGAACTGTTGAAATAACTATGAATAGGGATAAAATAAGAAATCTTGCATCTAAAGAATTAAAGATAAAAACTGCAAAATTTAGTTATGTTTTTAATGTTGATGAGCTAAAAATAAAATCATCTGAAATTGGCTTCCCTCTTTTGCTAAAGCCTCTAATGAGTTCATCAGGAAAAGGTCAAAGTTTAGTTAACAGGAAAGAAGATCTATTGTTAGCATGGAATGATGCCTTGAAAAATTCAAGAGGAAAAATAGTTGGTGTAATACTTGAGGAATTTTTAAATTTTGATTATGAGTTTACTCTCTTAACTATTAGAAAAGATAGTGGGGAGAATGTATTTTGTGAGCCAATAGGTCATGAACAATACAAAGGAGATTATCAATGTAGTTGGCAACCATTGGACATGAATCAATCCTTGATTAATGAAGCCCGAGAAATGACAACAAAAATATTAAATAATTTAAATGGTTCGGGTATATATGGGGTTGAGTTTTTTGTAAAAGGCAAAGAGGTTATATTTTCAGAATTATCACCTAGGCCTCATGATACGGGAATGGTCACCCTAGTTAGTCAAAACATAAACGAATTTGAATTACACTTAAGAGCCTTTTTAAATCTACCTATACCAAATATTTCACTATTAAAGCCATCAGCAACCAGAGTAATAATATCAGATAAAGAATCTAATACTCCTTCATACTCTGGACTAAACGAGGCATTAGAATTAAAAAATACTAAAGTTCTAATATTTGGGAAACCAACAGCAAAGAAAGGAAGGAGAATGGGGGTAGTCCTTTCAACAGATGATGACCTAAATATTGCTCGAGAAAATGCGGACAAGTCAGCACTTAAAATAAAAATTGTCTCCTAATTTATAGAATATTAAATAAATATTATAAAAAAACTACTTATTTCCTTCGTTTTTGTTTTCTATCTTTGTATGTAATATTTGAATGTATTATTATTTTTTTCTATGATAGAAAACTATAAAGGTTGGGATATAACTTTGACATGGAATGATAAGCATTCTTTTGGGCATAACTCTAGTATTAACGAAACTTTTAACCAAAAAGAAAAATGGAAAGGAGTTAATTTAAATGGTAATAGAATTTACGGAGCATCCCTTAAGGAAATAAGACATATTATTGATTATCCAAGGCTACATAATTAATTATTTATAGAAATAATTAAATTTCTTCTTTCTGATTATTATCATCAATTAGTTCGTTTGCAAGTTCTCTTAAATCACCTTTAATTGATACCCATGTAAAAGCAGCAATAAAAACTGTAGCTGATATTGCTATTGTAATTGTTTCTAAAGGACCTAATCCTAATGCAATTGCAAACATGTAAAAATTAAAATAATAATTTATTATATTCCACATTATTAATTAGTTTTAATTGAGTATTCTTTTGAAACTTTATTTAATTAATCTCGAAACATTATGTATAAATAATCTTTAATATTTTTTTTCTTAGGAGATTTTTTATATATGGTTTTTTAATAAGAAATATTCAATAATTATTTGCTAAAATAAAAAAATTATGATGCAAAAAAAATGTCCACAATGTAAGAATTTAATCTCAATAACAGCTCCTACTTGCCTATTCTGTGGTAGACCTAATAAATTTGTAACTAATAATTACGTAAAAAAAAAGTGGAATAAAGAATATAAAAAAGATCGATTTAGTAATTTTAAAATACTAATCTCTAAAAAAATATCTTTGCTTTTTATTATTATTGGGATTTTAATAATACTACTTATAAGTTTATATAAATAGAATAATTATTAATTTAAAATTGCATCTATAACTTCTCTTGTATTTGGTGAAAGATTATTTTTTTTAATGTAATCAAGAACTTTAACTATATTTCTTTTATAAGGATTTTCATATTGCCTAAAAGTACTAAATATTTTTAAAAAACGTGAAATTACTATTGGATTTGATTTATCATATTCTAGAATTTTATCTGCTATGTATTTATAACCTGATCCATCTGTGGAGTGGAATAATGAATTTCTTGTTACGTATGCATTTAATATAGATCTTAAAGTATTAGGTGATTTGACATCAAAATATTCATTTTTAAATAGAGCTTCAATATTTTTTTGATTATTATTTATCTCAATAGATGCTTTAAAAAAGAACCAATTATCTAAGACTACTGGATTGTTTTTCCATTTATTAAAAAAAATATTTGAAATTAATTCTCTTTCCTGACAATTAATCCTTGTGAATACATTCAAAGCAGCTTTTGAAAGAGTCATTGAATTACTATCTATATAACTAATTACTTTATTTTTAATTCCTTCATATTTACTATGTAAAAGTAACCTCCATATTGTTTCTATTAGTTTTCTTTCATCCTTACCCTCAGGCCATATTTTAGTAATGTTTTTATCAATTTCTTTAAGCTTATTCAGTAGTTCTACTTTTAATTTAGTACCAAAAAGATAATTTAAGTCGTCAACAGTTTTATAAATTTTTAATGGATCGACTTTCTTGATCTCTGATTCTATTTCAGAGAAGGTTGGGATACTAAGTATTTCAGATAAGAGAGATAAATTTATACTTTTATTATTCCTTATTATTGATCTTAATGTTGTTATTAATTTATTTTCAATATTAATATCGGGTTCTTCATATATTCTTTTGCAAATTATTTTTTTATATATACCTTTTATCGTGTCATATATCGTGAAATAATCAGTTTCAAATTCTAGTATTAATAATTTTTCTGCAAATGTAGTATCTGTTTCCCATTTAATAGGAGCTGAGAAATTTCGAAAATAAGAAATTATTGGGCTATCAAATTTGGAGTTTATATTTTCTAAAGTGAATTCTTCTTCCTTTTCTTTTAAGATAAGTGTCTTATTAATTTTTTCATAATTATTCAAGAATATTGCAATATTAATAGGAATTATTAGAGGTAAATCGTTATAAAGATTTTTTTTATTTGAATTTATTTGCGAGACTTGTATTTTAAGTATTTGTTTTTTTTTATCCCATTTTCTTTTAAACTTAACTAGTGGAGTTCCATTTTGTTTATACCAAGTTTTAAATTTTTCAATATTTATTTCTTTGTTATTCTCTAAAATCTTATCAACAAATTGATCAATAGTTGCTGCTTTCCCATCATAAGTAGAAATAAAATTACTAAAACCATTATTAAAGTTTTCATCTTTTACTAATGTTTTAAGCATCCTTATTATTTCTGCTCCTTTTTCGTAGATAGTAGTTGTATAAAAATTGTCTATCTCTAAATATTTTTCAGGCCTCACTGGATGTGATGTTGGACCAGAGTCTTCTCTAAATTGTGCTTTTCTTAAGAATTTTGCATCTTCAAGTCTTTTTATTGAACGATTATGAAGATCTGCTGTAAATTCCTGATCTCTAAATACTGTTAAACCCTCTTTTAGGGATAATTGAAACCAATCTCTACAAGTTATTCTATTTCCCGTCCAATTATGAAAGTACTCATGAGCGATTACACCTTCTATACGCTCTAGCTCTTCATCAGTGGTAGTCTCTTTATTTGCAAGTATTAATTTAGAGTTGAAAATATTTAGGCTTTTATTTTCCATCGCTCCCATATTGAAATGCCTAATTGCAACAATATTAAATAAAGATAAATCGTATTCAAGATTATATTTTTCTTCGTCCCATTTCATTGACTTCTTTAATGAATTGATTGAATGTTGTACATATTTTTCATCACCTTTTTCCACGTAAATATTTATTTCTACTTTTTTATTAGATTTAGTATTGAAGTTATCTTTTATGCAGTTCAGTTTTCCTGCAACTAAAGCGAAAAGATATGAGGGTTTAGGATATGGATCTTCCCATATCACTTCGTGCCTTCTGTGTTCAAGATCATTTGCTTTGACTAGATTTCCATTAGAAAGTAAAACAGGATAATCTTCCTTATTTGCCTCTATCCTTACTTTGTATTTACTTAAAATATCAGGTCTATCAGAATGGTAACTTATTCTTCTAAAGCCTTCTGCTTCGCATTGCGTAGTAATAATTCCATTACTTTCATACATTCCTAAAAGTGAAAAATTCTCCTTTGGTTTAATTGTTCCCACAATCTTTAAGGTAAAAGTTTCTTTGAGTATGTGTTTAATTAATAATCTATTTTTTTGTATTGAATAATTATTTTCTTCTAATGAAGATTCATCTAAATATATCTTTTCAATAAATATATCTATCCCATCAAGAATAAGGGAATTAATATTAATATTCTTTTTGATCAATTTTAGTTCAGTTTTAACAATTACTCTTTTGTCTTCAATTATGAAATCCAAAAAAATATTAGGTATTTCATAATCAAAGGATTTATAATCCTCCAGTTTTATATATGGATTATTGTTCTTATTGTCTGAAACGTTAAGCATATTTATTTAATTAATCCTCTGAACTAAATAATTTATTAAAAAGTATTATGTGCATGATAAATTAAAATAATTAGGTTTCTCCTAATTGACATATATGATCTTTGATTACTCCAGTTGGAAGTAACTCATACAATATTGGATTTTTATCTTTTACCAATCCCTCTTGATTTATTTCGTATCTCCAATCCCATTTTCTGTCCGTAAATGATAAGTAATCTTTTCTAAGAGAATAAGGTAGCATTAGCTTTTTCCCATTCCAATCTATATTAATAAATGCTCCAGGTTCAATTTCAGAGATGGTTTTAACTATTGAGTAATCTCCATTAATATTATTTCTAATAACTAAATCGAGCTTAATATTGTCGCAAAAATAGGATGTGTTTAGTGCAAATAGACAAATTGTTGAAAAAAATAACGAATAAATTTTAGATAACCCTTATCTTTTTCTATTTTATTAGTTTATAAGCACTAACGATATAGTTATAAATTTTATTTATTAAAAATATCTAAATTTTTACAGAATCCATAGTTTTTAAATTTACCAAGTTACATTTTACTTCTTCTGCATATTCCTGTACTGATATAAATTTGTTTAAAAGGCCTGTATATTTTGCTTCTCCTCCAGCAGTACTTGAAAGTATATATTTTGGATTAAAAGTTTTTATTAATTTGGGAAGCACATCGGCCCCTTTTACAAAAGATCCAACAAGAGGAAGTTCAAGGTTAATTATTGGAGTTATGACTGCATCTAATTCTTGAGAATTAACGTTTTCATCAAGATAACCATGTGGTTCTATGTAGAAACCCTTTCCTTTATCATCTTTTACTATGTATCCATTTTCTATTTGTGGTACGGGAGCACCAGCAGTAGCTTCTATTTCTAGATCCTTTTGCATGATTTTTTCTGTTGGTTTAAGAACTTTGATCGAAGTAAAGCCTAATTTTTCAAGAATTCCTTTTGCACTATTAGGGCAGATGATATCAATATCTTTTTTAAACTTTTTTAATGAAGGAACATGGCAATGATCGGGTAAGCCTTGCGTCAAGAGAATTATATTAATGTCTTCCTCAATTAAAATTTCATTACCTAGTGAACCTTTGAAAAACCACTCTCCTGGAGGGAATATCAAATCACCTGTAAGCCAGGGATCTATTATTAAGTTGGTTTTATCAAATTTGATTAACCAACCGTTTGAACCTAGATATTTGGCTTCAAAAGTCATTATTCGTTATAGATATAATTAAACTATAAATTAAATTTGTAAATATTGAGTAAAAATTTTCTATTGGTTTGGTATATCAATTAATTCTGTGATGAGATATTTTTCAATCTAATTAGTTTTATTTAATGGTTTTCAAAGATTTATTAATGTTTAGCTTCATTTAATATTTGAAATGACTTCTTTTTGAGATTAAATATGAGTACTTGATTTTCTTTTGATTTACTCTTTAAAGTTTTTTCTTTTAATGATTGAATTGGAATTAATGCTAATCCTCCAGTCCCTGAAAATATAATTGGCATGGTTACATTTTTATTGCCATTCATTTTTTGTAAATCTATAGCTTGTGAAACAATATTTTTAGCTTTTTCAAATCCATGGTGTTCTATCAATTCAGACCACAATGAATTAACTGACTCATATTTTGAAAATTCAATTTGAATGCTTTTCATTAAAAATTTAAGGAAAACTAAATTTTTTTAGTGAGATTATTTATCTAATTTCTATCTTTAAAACCATCCATTACTAATTGCAACATATCAATAACGTCTCCATCAGTTAAATCAAGATCTTTTTTTAAATCATTGCATGTTAAATTCATTTCTAGTGCTGCCTCTGCCATATGATTTATTTTTTGATCTTTACCACCCAATGAAATAAATGGATTAAAATTTTCTATCATTATTGTTTTGATATTATTTATATGTTCTAGCTAGAAAATAATAAATTATCTCCTAATCATAAATAAGCTTAAAAATATGTCATTTATTGATTTGGAGGTAATTATTTTTTAAATCAATGAAGTTGGGACTCCTTTTGAAATCAATGCAAATCTTCTTGCTCTTACAAGGAAGGGAAACAATAAATTCGTTCTTTTGTTTGATTTAAAGATATTTGATAAGAGTTTTAAAAGTTTGCCAGACGGGTTATTTATTTGATTACATATTTTATTTATTGCTTGAGCCCCATGAAATATTTCATCATCCTTAAGAAGGATTGCTCCTCTATCTATGTCATAACCTTTCTCTAAAAGAGATTTAATTATTTTGGGATTTTTTCTGCCATCGAGAATAGAAATTTTATTTATTTTACTTTTAAGTTCTAAAAGTTCTGCAAAATGATTACAAAAAGGACATTCTCCATCATATATAAATGTTAAATTTGTATTCATAACGATTTATTTTCTATGATTTGATCTTAAGTGAAAAATTAGCGACCTGTTATCCATCAAAGACTTATAAGTAAAGTATTCCATTTGTCAGATATTTATGTAGCAACAAAACCATCCCTTCATTGAATTACTTTCGAATTACAAAGAAATGTCTCAATTTAGGTATATTCCCTTCAATAATTCTGTATGCTATTCCCGAGATAATTGTATTTAAAAATCTATGTATTTATTAGCTTCATTCGCCATCGGCGGTTTTAATCCTTGGGCAGCAGGTGTTGGGATTGGTTCTTTAGTCCTCTTTGGCCTTGTTGGTTTAGTCGCGGGACCAAATCTTAGCAAATTTGATACTGAGGAATAAATAATTAATAGTTTTTTAATTTAAATTCTAAAAGACTCTTTTTGAGTCTTTTTTTTTAGCAGTTCTTTGAAATTTTTTTTAGAGTAGTTAATATTTAAAAAATTAAATGTTATTAAACCCTTTTTCTCCCCTAGCTTTCATAAAAATTACTTCCCTCAAAGCTACTACACTTTTTCTACTAGTTCTCCTCATAAAATCTAATTTACTTAGATTAAAAGGTGGTTTGATAGGTGGACTCTTCGCATTAATACTCATTTCAGGAATATTAGCTTCCACTTCTATTGCTCTAGGTTCACTTATTTATGCTTATAGAGTTAAAAATAACGCAGAAGAAAATAATACTGCAAAAGATCTTGAGACAGTGAATATATAATCTCTATGAATTTAATAAATAAACAATGTGATTAGAAAGGTGTCCCAGGCATAAAATGTAATACTAGAAAACCAAATCCAGCAGCAAAAACTATTGATACTGCAATTATCAGCAGCCCTGAAGCCATTCCACCTTGTTCAAATGCCATAAAAATTAGTTATTTTTATAAATATAATTCATAGACAACATATAAGTAATTGTGTAAATTACTCAAATCATCCAAATTTGTTATTTATTGTATAGAGAAGTAAAAATATAGAAGAAAGCGAAAGAATTGCTCCGAATATAATTAATGGTTTCGATTTTTCGCTATCTTTTTTTTTTGATAAAGATTTATTTTTATCTTTATTAACAATATTTGAAAAAGGTTTTTTCACATTCAAAAACAAATTTAATGGGTTATTAGTTCATTGATTTAAATAAGTCCTTGTGATAGTCGACAATATTTTGACAACTAGTCACAGGTGTAAATTCCATATGAATACCAAATTTGGCTCTCCAAGGGGCGAAATGTTCAAAAACTTCCTTATCACTATAAGCTTTACACAAACAAACTACTCTTCCTTCACCAGGAGCATGTACTCTAAAGAGCATTTCAAAATTTTCAGTTTTGTCCGCTTTGGCCATTTCGCCATTCTCCCATGCCTCTACGAATAATTTGTAGGCCTTAACTTGATTATCAATATCTGGAAATTGACAATCCGCAAGATACATTTGCATTAGATTTTTTATTATTTAAATATATTATCTGTCAAAAACAAACTTATTTCTTGCACTGTTTTAATTTGAACATCATGTAGTAATTTTTTTACGGGATGAAATGAGATGATAATATTTCTAGGAATTTTCCAATATCTTTTTTATATAAACTGTCAGTAATTTTTAGAGAGAACAATTCATTTTCGTTCAATTCTTCCTTTTGATTATCAAAATTAACATTTCCTTTAAACGTAATATTTTGCATGAAAAAATAATTTATTACTATTTAAAATTTAAGCAATTTAACTGAAATGGCAATTTTCTTTACATAATGTTTTGTCTTTTAAGCCTTAATATCTATATAAACTTATCTATGAGGTAAAAAATTGTATTTAATATACTTAAAACTACGGTAATAAAGGATGCTAGAACAGGCAATAGATTAAACCATAATTGGGATGTTTTCATGGCTGAATCTATTGGTAAAAACTTTCCACTCTTTTTTATTCTAATTTGTAACCAAAAAATTGATAATGGATAAATTACCTTTGCGAAGGTAATAAATATAGAAAATAAATATCCTTTTTTTGAATAGAGTATGTAACCTGAAAATATATATAAAAACCAAAAAAGGGATCTTTGAAATAATAATAATTTTTTGCTTCTGCTACTCATTTTTTTATTTAAGCAATTAAAAATTTTTTATCATCTTATATCTTTCAAATGTTATATTCTTGATAATTATTTTTTCTTTACGAATTATTTTCCAGCTATTTTTTAGAAATAATTTATAACTAATTAAGCTTGCCTCTGTTGTTAAGCAAGGTAAACCCTCTTTTATGGCTTCTTTTTCAATTTTTTGAAGTAATTTTGTCCCATAGCCTTTCCTTTGTGAATCTCCTCTGCAATATAAAAGGGAAATTCTATTATTTGGATATCTTGAGGCAAAAGCAATTATCCTCTCTCTTTCATTTATAAGCCAACCTTTACCTTCCTTTAGGGATAAATTGAAATATTTATTATCCCAGGCTTGACTTGCCCAAGCTCTTTTTTGTTCTGAAGTATAAATTTTCTCATCTATAGAAATTATTGAATCAAAATATATTTTTTTTAAATCAAGTTGATCTTTTTGGGTAATTTGTTTTAAATTCATTGAGTTGAGTTCAAATTGCAATGTCAAATAAAAATATTGTGGCAATTGGAGGTGGAGGTTTTGGAAGGTCCTTAGGTGAACTTAAGATAGAGAAATATATTACGTCATTAGTCAATAAGAAAAGACCTAAAATCTGCTTTATTCCTACTGCATCAGGAGATAATGATTCATATAAATTAAATTTTTATAGAGCTTTTTCAAAATTAAATTGTATAACTAGTCATCTTGATTTCTTTTCAAGAACAGAAAACTTGGAAAAAAAAATTCTATCCCAAGATATTATTTATGTTGGTGGAGGAAATACAAAAAGTATGTTGGCGGTATGGAAAGAATGGGATCTACATAATATTCTGAAAATTGCTTATGAAAAAGGGATTATAATGAGTGGGGTCAGTGCCGGTGCGATATGCTGGTTTGATCAAGGTATTACGGACTCTTTCTCTAATAAATTAGAGATAATAAATTGTTTGGGAATAATTAAGGGGATAGCTTGCCCTCATTATGATGAGGAAAAGGAAAGAGAACCTTTCGTTAAAAAAATAATTAAAAACCAAAGAATTGATTCTTGTATTTGTATAGAAGGTAATTGTGCCTTGCATATTAAAAATGATTTTAATTATGTATCAATTAATTTTGGAACTAAAAAGAAGTGTATAAAAATATTTAAAGAAAATAATGAATTAATTAAAGAATATTTTAAAAATTATGATTGTATATAAAAAGCTATATATCTTCGTTTTTTGCAATTGATACTAATTCCAGACCCTTATATTTTATAAAAGAAGCTGTCCATATTTCTTTTGATAGATTACCCAAATATTTTAAAAATTGTTTTGTATCACCGTCTCTTATCCATTCAGATTTAATAAATGGAAGTTCTTTCTGCATTCTTTTTGGATGCATATGAACTAATAGTAGGCCTTTATCTTCGGATACTCTTTTTAAGGCTCCTTCATCACTTCTTTGGAAAACTCTTAAAAGAAGATTTAGAATTACTTCTTCGCCAAGTTTAATTAAATTACCTTCCTCTTCTATTTTTTCTTTAATCTCTTTACCACCTAAAGGCATTGCCCTGACGTTATTTTGCTCTATTAATGCAATTGCAATTAGATAATCCTGACTTGCCATATTTTTTTTTAATCTTGTTTAGATTATTCTAACCCGTCGACCTCTTCATATATTTGATTTAATAAGAATAATTGTATTAATAAAAATACAAAATTATAAAGTTATTTTTTTGTAAGTTTTCCCATTCTTTATTTTCCCTAAAATATAATTTTTTTATAATGTCTTTACTGTATTTCATATCAAAACTTTTTTTTAATTATCAGGATTAGTTTTAGGTTGATGGACCTCTTGGCCAAGGATAGTTATACCTAATAATTGGAAATGCTTTAAAGATATAATTGACAAATCTACCAAAGAACAAATATCTTTTAGGCTGCATTAGCTGTGTCTCCAAATTACATAAAAGTTAATAAAAAAAACAATAATTCAAAAATAAGAGTTGTATTTGAAGCTTGCTTTGTTAACTCTTTTTACATATAAATTTTTTATAATTGATACATGGTTAATGATTTAAGATTCGAATTATCTTTTAAAAATGCTTTTCAATTAGAAAATAAGCTTAATTTTTGCATATCCAACAACATTAATAAAATCAATATCCCATGCAAAGGGGTAATAAAAAAAGATTTCCTAAATGAGACAATAAAATATATTGGTGAGAACTATAAAAATTTAGATGTCATATATCATTATAGTCTTTATCATCAATATAAAAAGAATAGAGAATATTCATATTTAGAGTTTTTAAATTTTATTAAAAAATGTAAGTTTTATAAAAATAAAGAAATTTTACTAGTTTCAGGATCTAATAAGAAAAAAAACTTTGATGTTTTAGATGTATTGAGAGATTTTAAAAATGAAAAAAATTTAAATATTAATATAGGAATTGCTTATAACCCTTACTTGAAAAAGTATTACAATATTTGTGGAGAAAGAGAAAGAATAAAAAAGAAATTTTCTTCTAGATTAACTAAATCAATCTGGCTTCAATTTGGAACTGATATTAGAGTACTTGAAAAGGAAATTAATTTTTTAAAAGATTCTTTTCTTAATAATTCATCTAATAGCAAAGATCAAAATGTGAAAATTTTCGGCAGCTTATTAATTCCATCAAAGGAATTTATTTCCCGATTTAAATTTCGTCCCTGGAAAGGGGTTTTTATTTCAGAGAAGTATCTTAATTCTCTTGATAATTTTTACGCATTTACAAAAGATTTAATTAAAATCTATCTTGATAACAATATTTGCCCAATTGTTGAAACTGAATGTTCTTCAATAAAAAAATTACAAGATATTCATTCTTTAATGAAATAATAAATACGCAATAATTATGATTAATGATACTTTTTATGATATTGCGATTATTGGTGGGGGAATATCTTCATGTGTATTTTCATCTTTTCATCTGAAAAATGGCTATCAAGGTAGGATTGCGATAATAGAAAATGGTCGAAATCTTGGAGGACGTGCTAGTACAAGAAATAGTATTAGTAATAGTGGTTGGCAACTCAATCATGGTTCCCCTAATTTCAATATTTGCAACAGTAATAATAATCAGTCCTTGAAAACTTTCATTCAGGAATTATTAGATTCAAAAATTATCCAATCAGATCCTTCTGATTTAATTGAATTATATGAAGATCCTAGAGATCCAAAAAAAATAATCTCTGATTTTCATAAGTGCAAAAATTATACTTCAAGCTCTTCTATGTCTGATTTATCAAAAAATATTCTTAATCATAATAATTTGAAAAATCAAGTCGATTTTTTCTTTCAAACTTTAATAGTTAAAATAAAATATGAAAATAATTTATGGATTTTAACCTCAAAAAATGGGTATAAATTTATGACTAAATTTCTTGTTTGTTCAAGTAATTTAATTTTACATAAAAGATCTTTAGATATTTTGAAGATAAATCAAATACCACTGAGGGCAGCTATTCCAATAAATAATGATAAAAAAATTGATAAAATTTTAAATCTACTTAATAAGCAAGAATATGTTCAAAGATTAACTTTTTTGATTTATACAAAATCCAATTATTGTTATAAAGATAATTATAAGAATAGATTTAGGTATTTTCTTTTAAATAATCTTCTGGAAGAAAAATTTAAATTTGAAAGAATTATATTTCAACAACAAATTAATAATAAAATAGGTATTGTCCTACATACGAGAAATAAAGAATTTATAACTGAATATTTTCAATGCAATAATAAAAAGAAATTTAAAAATATCTTATTAGATAAATTCAATCAAATATTTGATAAAAATTCGTATATAAATAAACTAATAGATTATCAGGATATTTCTATAATGATATGGAGAGCATCTCAACCATCTGGTTTAGGGATACCTGAGAATTTGCAAGTTTGTGATAAATATAATATAGCTTTTTGTGGGGATTGGTTTGATTTGGAGGGGTTTGGTAGGATTGAGGGTGCAATATTGAGTGCCTTGAAATTGTCTTATAAGATTAGTTCACTATATTAATTATTTTTTTTAATAAAAGTTCCACATCACTTTTCTTCCTAATGACAATTGTTTTGCAATAATTTATTGAATTACATTTCTTTTTATTTTTATGAAATAATTCCCATGATTTTATAAAGTCTCTTTTTGCAAGATCTTTACTTTTACCTCTTTCTAAAAAATCTCTTTTAATTACTCTATTCATACAAGTTTGTTTATTAGCTTTTAATTTAATTAAAAGGCAATTTTCTTTTGAAAGGGTTTTTAATATTTCTTGTCCAAATATTCCTTCTATAATAAGAAATCTTATATTTTTAGTATTTTGATATACTTTATTGATAGATTTACTCTTGAAATTATATTTATAATAGAAATCAGAAAATCCGTTTTTTACAATAAAATCTAGATCTCTTTTAAACAATCCAAAGTCGAAGCTTATTTTTCTGTCAAAATACGAAGTTAATGTTCTTGATAATATTTGACTAAATATTCCCGTTCTGTAGTAATTATCTGTATTTAATATAATTCCGTTTTTAATTTTTTTTAAAATCCTTTCGGATAGTGTAGTTTTTCCGCTTCCAGATGGTCCAAAAATAAATATGAATTGCATATTCAAAAATCAGTTGAATAAGATTGAAGAAATGTATCTCATAATAGTTAAGTCAAAATAAATTAATAAGTCAATTTATTATTAAATTTTGGTATGGTTTTAGCTTAATAATATGATTGAAATCGTTTTTATCTTAGACATTAAATTTTGGATTGTATTTTTAGTAGATTACGGATATGTAAAATTAATTTAAGGGTATTTTATTATTAACTTAAATTATAAAAAACACTTAATTTTCAATTAAAAATCTAATTTGGATTATTAAACTCTAAAGAATAATAAATTTAATATGAACTTTAAAAATATTTTTATAGTTCCTCCTTTAATTTTTAACTTGCACCATAAATAAATATATGACTTAATATAGGTGTAAATAAAAATTAATTTCTATCATTTCTTTTTAAAATTATTATTGATTGTTTGAAAAAATTAATTTATTTTTTATTGAAATGTAGAATTTATAAAATTATCTAATTTTTGAATAAATGATTACTAAATTTTTAAGTAAGTTAAAATCAATCCTTTTTAAGAGCGAAACCTCTACAGAAATTCCTTTATCTAAAAAAACTGTATCAAAAACCAAAAAGAAGTCTGTAAAGTCTTCTAAGGTCTCTAAATCTAAAACAAAGAAAGAAGATTCGAAAAAAATAATAGAATCTTTTAAAGCTATTCCTGGTGTAGGAGCTAAGAGTGCAGAAGCCTTTTATAAGGCTGGTTTTAAAACTCCAAAGTCAATTACTTCTGCAAAAGATGAAGATCTTCTTGCTGTTCCTGGAGTAGGAATCAATCTTGTTAAGAAACTAAAGAATATTAAATAAACAATATATAAATATTGCTATTTCATAAAGATTAATTATTGAATTTTATAGTAGTTAATCAAAGTATTTTCTCAATTTTCATATTAATCAATTATAAATTCCACCTTTTAAATAATTAAAAATATTTGTAGTCGTATAAATTATCTTCTTCTTGCTTTTCTTCTTTGTTGTAATTTTCTCTTATATTTTTCAATAGGAGTTTCATGATGTCTTAATCTTTTTAAATCAGCAAATATCCCTGATTTTGAGACTTGCCTTTTAAATCTTCTAAGGGCAGATTCTATTCCCTCATTTTCTCCAACAGTAACTTGAGTCAAAATTTATAAAATAAAAGTAATTATATCATTTTAACGGTACTTTTAATGATTTTTAAAACTCAATATTTTAAGAATAACTTGAAAGATTCTTATTTTCTTTTTGCCCAATTAAGAAAATTCTTCTTTGGGTTAAGTATATCCTCTATGGATACAAAATAATTCTTTGACCAACTTTCCTTAGATAGACCTACAAATAACATCAAATTTAGAGGATATTGATCACTATCTGAGCAGTTTCTAAAATCGTCTCTAAATAAAAATATTTCTTTATTAAGCGCAATAGAGATTCCTAGTTCTACCATTACTCCCTCATCTGGAGGGTTACCGTTAACAATCGCAAAAATGCAATCACATGACTTTAAATCATTGAAATTTGTTTTTGCTAGGTCATAAGCCCAATTATTTTTGTTTGTAATTAAATGCTTTGTTCTCTCAAAAGGTTCATAAACTTCTACATTTAAATTTTTAAATATTCTATTGAATTCAGGTAATAGATTTTTAGTTTGTTTTGAAAACCCATATGGATTAGCTAAATATAATTTCTTTTTATTCACTTTAGCCTCCTTTTACTTTTATATTCTTTTTCATCTTTAAGCTCATTTTCTTTATTTTCCCATGGAAATACTATCCATTCTTCTTTAAGAGATAAATTTACGGTCTTCCACCAAATAGGTTTCTTTTTACTAACTAAGACAAAGAAATTAACACCTTCAATATTTTTAAAATTACTTAATGTCATCCCAGTTTCATAAACATCATCAACTATCAGTGAACTTTTTAAGGGCTTTTCAATTAACTGAACATTTAATTTATGACTTAAAGCCACTGCGAGGCAAAGGCCGCCTCTTGGAACACCATATATTCCTGATAATTTAAGTTTTTTGCATTGATTAGCAATATAATCAACACTCTTATCAAATTCGCCCCATGTAAAATACTTTGTCATTCTAATTATTTTTATTTTCAATTATTGGAGCAAAGTTTGAGGCAATTACACTTAGAAGTGCTACTACTTGTTCGTTTGGGCAATTAGTCTCATTTTTTAATTTTTCGCATTCTTTAATTATATTGGCATATATTTCTTCAACTATTCCATTCATTTGCTCTTGATTAAATGTGTATGGCTTATTCATATTTTTATTCATAAAGATATTTCATTTTTACTTAAATATTGAATAAGTAAACTTTTTATATTAAAAATATGAAATTATTTCCACATTGGCTCATTTGAATCTTTATTAATTATTGAATTTGGCTGATATTTATGTAGATTTTCGATTTCCATAGCAAATTTTTTTGAATCTCCTTTTATACTTTCACTTTTAATTAAATTCGATAATGATACTCTTCTTCTGATTTTCAGAAGACCTAGACAGACTTCCCATACATCCTTATCCTTATATTTTTCTAACCAAAAATCAAATATATTTTCTAAAAAGTTTAATGGAATATTATATGAAATTCCTATAGGAGGTTCATCTAATGAAAAATTATTATTTTTTAAATCATTCATTAAATTATCTAAATTCAAATTTATTGCATTAAGTATATCCTTAGCTGATTCATACCCTATTAGTTCTTTTCTATGACATTCCAAAAGATTTTTATCATCAAGTATTTTGAAGTCACTATTTTTAACTCCAATTAGCCAAAAACCTTCATCATTTACTATTCCACTAGCCAAAAAAAGAAATAAATATTTATTTTCCAAAAAAAAAATAGTCAATCTGTCCTTTTTTAACATTAAAGTTCAATAAATAAAATAGCTTGGCTAGTAAATTACATTAGATTTATTCTCGCGATTTAAAAAAAGTATTGATAGTATTAGCTTTTGCGATGTTTAATTGGAAAGAGTTAATGCTAATGTTTAATGATCCGCTTGATCTATTAGTGATTTATATAAACTTAAAGTTACTTAAAAATTAAACAATAAGAATTATTTTTTCTTAGGAAACAACTTCCCAATTTTCTCTTGTTGAATAGATTCTCTTTCATTCCTTATCTTCGTATCTTCTAATGATTCTTTATTAGTGCTCACAGCGTAAATAATATAAAAAATCATTCCACTGAAAATTAATCCTATAAATAAAATAATAATCCCAATAGGTTCTGTAGGGCTAAAGATTTTGAGGTCTAACCCTGAATTTAGAAAAATTTTCATTAAAATGTAAATAATTAAATACTTTTATTTGCATCTAGTTGATTTCTTCATAACCATAGTAAGTTGCATTATTTGAATTTTTATATCCTATAGCTGCCTCCTTAGGATTTTTAGCATCAAATTTTCTTGCTCTAGCATGTATCATATTAAATGGAAAAATCGCTGCTCCAACAAAGAAATGGAGTATTAAAAAATCAGAAGGTAATCCGTTTGTCCAGTCGGGAAAGAAAAGAAGCGTCAATAATAAATGGTCCATATAATTAAAACAAAATTTACTTATAAATACTATTACTAAGTTACTTCGATAGTTGTTTCTATTTAATAAATTGAAATCTTAATTAAAACTATTTCAAAGAAATTTATTCACTATTTAAGTTTTTAAATATTTAAATATTATTATTTATAATATTTATAGTAATAGATTAAGCGAATTGTCTAGACTTTTAATTAGCTTTTTATTT
>QBZO01000018.1 GCA_003282225.1 Prochlorococcus sp. AG-335-I21 | reverse complement strand
TAAAAGACTTATTTAGTTCTCGAGATTCTTTCTCACATAATCCTAGATGAACTTTAATCCCAGCATCTTTAAGTAATTTAATACCCTTCCCTGAAACTCTTTTGTCGGGATCTTCAATAGAAATAAATACTTTCTTTATTCCAAAAGAAATTATTTTATCAACACATGGAGGTGTTTTACCTTGATGACAGCAAGGTTCTAAATTGACATATATTGTCCCATTTCTTGCATCTTTTTTTACATTATTGAAAGCCATTGCCTCTGCATGTGGCATTCCTGATTTTGAATGAAATCCTTCTGAAATAAGATTGCCATTTTTATCTAAAATTACTGCTCCAACCATTGGATTAGGACTTGTTCTTCCTTTACCTAAAGAAGCCAAATAAATAGCTCTTTTCATCCATTTGATGTCACTAATATGGCTATCAATCATCTATCGAATAAATTATTAATCTAATGATCTCCATTCTTTAACGACAAAAGGAGGAACTGGCAACTCTGAAAAAACACCTGACAAGGATAATCTGAGTGGTCTATTTTTATCAATATTATTTAATAGTTCATTTAAGTCAAATTCTGCAGCTGCTTGTCTTCCATCGTTAGCCAATTCCACATTTAATAATGTTTTATCATTTAAAAGCCACTGTTTTCTCCCAGAATCCACTTGTAAATTTGTTGGATGATCAATCCTAAGATTACCAGGATATCCAATTACCCTTAAGATCAATTTGTCTTCAAAAAATGGCGATTTATACGCTACAAGTTGCCATGTTTCAAAATCTAGATCTCTTAGGAACTCACTACTAGCATTTATTAACTCTCCATTGATTTCAGTTTCTGCTATTTCTGCAAAAGCCTTGGGGGGGTTAAAAACCAGAGAAATTAATATGGCAAAAGGTAATAATCCCTTAATAAAAATATTTTTATTTAATTTTGAAATTTTCATCATTTTCAGAATCCATAAGGGTGTCTAGAGTAACTGCTGTTCTTACAAGAGCTTGATATCTTTTTATGATTTTACGATTTTTTTCTATAACTCGGGATAAATTCGCAGTATCTTTATCAGAAAAATTCGTTGTTAAATCACCAGAGTCCTCCTCTATTAACTCAAAATTACTTTCTTTGTTAATTAGAGTTAACAATATTTCGTGTAAACGCTTTCTCCTGTCTGACAAGTAATTTATAGTTATTATTTTATAAATACTAGGATAAATTAATAAAACATACAAATAAATAATATTATTCCTTTTAAATATTTATGACTCAGATAAAAAGAAAAATTCATGTAATAGGAATTAATTCTTTTGAATTTAAAGAGTTACCTTTGAAATTACAAAAATTATTTATAAAAACAGACAATATTGCAGTTCCAGATCCATATTTTGAAGATATTAAATTATGGGGCCAAAGTAATACAAAAAAAGAAAAATTATTTTTCGCTAGCAGAAGTGACAATAAACTAATTAATTGGCTTAAATCTCAAAAATCCGACGTAATATTATTTTCAAGGGGTGATCCTCTTTGGTTTGGTATTGGAAGAATACTTATAGAAAACTTTTCAAAAGAAGAATTAAGTTTTTATCCATCAAATACATGTGCTCAACTTGCATTTAGTAAACTAAAAATATCTTGGCAAGAAGCTATATATGTAAGTATTCATGGAAGAGATTCAACTAAATTGATTGAGGCCCTAAAATTAAAACCACCTAGTTTAGCAATAATTACAGATTCAAATAACAACGGTTTAGAAATAATTCAAAATAATTTATTAGAGTTAAATCTAAATAGTTTTTACGACCTTTGGATTTGTGAGGAAATAGGTTTTGAAAATGAAAAGATTAGAAAATTTAACCCAAAAGAAAAATTGCCATCGGATATTTCTAACTTGAATATTGCTGTTCTATTGAAAAGAGAAAAAGATCTTCAAGGAAAAACAAATCCTTTATTTGGATTAAAAGATGATAATTTTAAAACTTTTGAAGACAGACCAAATTTATTAACAAAAAGGGAGGTTAGAATTCAAATTTTGGCTGATTTAGAGTTACCAGAAAATGGCACAATTTGGGATATTGGAGCAGGTTGCGGCTCCATTGGTTTAGAAGCATTAAAATTAAGGCCTAATTTAAAATTATTTTGTATTGATAAAAGAATTGGCTCAAAAGAGTTAATCTCAGAGAATGCAAGAAGATTAGGAGTTTCCCCAAAAGATATTTTTGAAGAAGATATAAATAATTTATTTAATTCCAATAATATTAATTCTTTGAGAGAGGCTAAGAGAATAATTATTGGTGGCTGTGATAAAAAGACTAAGCTTCGAATTATTAATAAATTGTCTAAAGATATGAACTGTGGAGATATTATTGCTATTCCTTTAATCGATATCCAAATCATTAAAGATCTAAGAGATACCTTAAAAGGAAATAATTTCGAAGTGAATTTAAATCTTATCCAGACTTATAAAAGCTTAAGTATTTCAGAAGGAATAAGAATGGATCCAAATAATCCTGTATTTTTGCTTAGAGGAAGAAAACTATCTTAATTTTAAATTACTTATTAGGTTTACCAACATGAGGCAACCCCCAACCTAATTTATTTCTTAATACCTGAAAAAACTCATGATCCTCAAGCCTTATAAACTTAACCGAATGTTTACTTTTTCTAATTAGAACCCTATCTTCAGGCCAAACATAACAACCTGCATTTCCATCAACCACCATAACTAACCTTTCAGGAGTAGCAGGGAAAACAGTCACTGGTTCCGAATCATTAAAAACCAAAGCCCTAGAAGCTAATGAATGTGGAGCGATTGGAGTTAATTGCACTACTGGGCAATCGGGTGTAATAACAGGGCCTCCTGCGCTTAAAGAATAAGCTGTTGAGCCAGTTGGAGTAGAAAGAATGACCCCATCTGCAGATATATCGACTGGAGCATGTCTTCCTATGGAAATTTCAAAATGACACATACTCGTCAGAGGTTCTCTATGAAGGGCCATTTCGTTCAAACAAAGAGATTCCCATCTTCTTTGCTCATTTCTCATTACGCTAATAATTAAACTTTTTCTTTCTTCTATATCCCATTTACCGATAATAAGTTTATCAATTGCTTCCTCTAGATTTGAGAGATATGCTTCCGCAAGAAAACCTAAATGCCCAGTGTTTATTGTAAGGATTGGAATTTTTGCAGGAGCTGTCTGTCGCGCAGCAGAAAGTACTGTTCCATCTCCACCAAGAACAATCGCAAACTCCATAGAGGAATCAAACCCTTCTGGCACACAATTCGAATATCCTAATGGACGCACGTGCTGATCAGGATTGGCAAAACCAACCATACCTCCAGAACTACTTACTCTTACAACTTCATAATTGGATTTTTCCAATTTTTTTTGAACAGAAATTGCAGTTTGAACAGCCAGTTCTTTACCATCATTGACGATTAGTCCAGCTTTACGTACCAATCGATAAATTTAAAACTAATAGCATTTTAAACTAATTTGATAAAGAAACCTAATTTAAAATATTAATTATATTAAAACTGTTTTAAGAATCTGAGATCATTAGTATAGAACCTTCTTATATCATCAATCTGATGTCTAACCATACAGAATCTCTCTACACCTAATCCAGCTGCAAATCCAGTCCATTTCTCAGAATCAATTCCTAATTTTTCTAGAACCTTTGGATCTACCATTCCACAACCCATTACTTCTAACCATTTACCTTTCCATTGAACATCAACTTCTGCAGAAGGTTCAGTAAAAGGGAAATAACTAGCTCTAAATCTTACAGGAATATCTCCAAAAAAAGTTTTTAAAAAAGTTAGCACAGTTCCTCTTAAATGACTAAAGTTTATATCTTGATCGATACATAAAACCTCTACTTGATTAAAAACAGGAGAATGAGTAGCGTCTACAGCATCTCTTCTGTAAACTCTTCCTGGAGCAATAATTCTTACTGGAGGTGGATTATTTTCAAGATATCTAATCTGAACAGGTGATGTATGAGTTCTTAGTAGGCGATTTTCATCTAAATAAAAAGTATCCTGCATATCTCGAGCTGGATGATTTTTAGGTATGTTAAGTGACTCAAAATTATAAAAATCACTCTCTATCTCAGGGCCATTCTCTACTGAGTATCCTAATCCGCAAAAAATATCTATGATCTCATCTTGAGTTGAAATTAAGGGGTGCTTATTACCGGGGAGGGTTCCTGTGGAAGGAATTGTAACATCATTTTTTTCATCTTCGATCTGTTTATCAATAGCTTCACTAATAAGTTGATTTTTTCTTTCAGTTATTAAATCTTGCAAGTTAATCTTTATCAAGTTTGCCTTCTGTCCAATAATTGGTCTATCAACAGAAGATAATTTGCCCATAGTCTTCAATATTATTGATAATTCTCCTTTTTTCCCTAACAAAGAGACTCTTAATTGGTCCAATTCAGAATCACTTTTCGCATTTTTTATATTTTCATTCGCTAGGAGAGAGAGATTATTTAATTTGCCCTCAATTTGGCTTAATGATTCAATTTGACTCACTGATATAGTAAAAATAGATATAGTTTTATCTTACTTAAATATTGTCCATAATAAAATGTATTGATTAATGGAATCATTAAATATTTTAATAAGTAATGACGATGGGGTTTTTGCTGAGGGAATAAGAGCTCTAGCCAAATCCGCATTAAAAAAAGGGCATAAAGTAACAGTAGTATGTCCGGACCAAGAAAGATCGGCGACTGGTCATGGCCTCACTTTACAGTCACCTTTGAGAGTTGAAAGAGCAGATGAATTATTTGATAAAGGTATTAAAGCTTGGGGTTGTTCAGGGACCCCTGCTGATTGCGTTAAACTAGCACTATCAGAATTATTAGATAAAAAACCTGACCTAGTTCTTTCTGGAATAAATCATGGTCCAAATTTAGGAACAGACATTTTTTGTTCTGGAACAGTAGCTGCAGCTATGGAAGGTACTTTAGAAAATGTTCCATCAATGGCAATTAGTGTTGCGAGTTTTAAATGGAAAAATTTTGAATTTGCTAGTGAAATTGCAATGAATATTGCTGAACAAGCAATAAAGGATAGTTGGCCAAAGTCTCTTCTTTTGAACTTGAACATACCTCCTTGTGAAAGAAATAAAATAAAGGAATTATCCTGGACAAGATTATCAATCCGAAAATACAAAAACCAATTTTCTAAAAGGGAAGATCCAAGAGGCGATGATTATTATTGGTTAGCAGGTGAGGCTGTTTTAGATCTTAAATCAAAAGGTGATGGGCCCAAGAATTGGCCTAGTGATGTCTCTCAAATACAAGAAAATAAAATTTCTCTTACACCAGTAGAACCAGACTTGTTTTGGAGAGGGAGTTTAGACGAGTTGCCACAAATCAATACTTCATTTATAAATGCTTCTTAGCAACCATAGTGAGAAGCAAAGTCCAAAGAAATGAGCGGCGATAACTTGTGTATTACTTAGTACTGATAAAATCTCAAGACCAGTAATAGGAATATCAGATGATGCCGTAATAAGTTGACCAGTCGTTTGAGAGGAAGCCTGTATAAAAAGTGCACCCATAAGTGCTTGATATCCAATTAAGCCAAACAAAATTCCTAACAAATCATTTATTAAGCCTCTTTTTATTAATTTGCTTGTTTGCCCTCTAGAGGGTCTAGCATTACTTGCAATTGCTCTGCCAGTTCTGACTATTAACCAACCTTGCCACAAACTAAAAAGTAGTAAAATCAAAGAAATTGTTGTTAGTGATAGACCCGGAGTCAAACTCAGCTGTCCTTCGCTTTTATTTACAACATTTGAAAAAAGCAAAACAGCTGTTACTACAACACCTAAAATGGATTGAATCCAAAAGCGTATCCACCCAATGCGCCGCATTCCAAATGAAAGCGACTGAAAATCAATTTTGTCAGACATTCATTTGATTGAATAACTATGATCTATTCAAATTTGCCATCAAAATCATAAAATTGCACGTTATCTTGTGATCTCTTTAATATCACCATCTGAAGTTAAGCAGCCCACCTCAATCGCTATTGGTAGTTTTGATGGTCTGCACGCGGGTCATAGAAAATTAATAGAAAGTGTTGTTGAAGAAAATGATTACACACCCACAATCGCAAGCTTTTGGCCACATCCAAGAGAAGTGCTCTATAAAGAAACTCGTCTTAGACTTGATCTACCAGAGGAAAAGCTCCCTATCCTTGAAGATCTTGGTATAGAACAATTGGTTCTAATTCCCTTTGATAAGAATCTTTCTAAATTAAGTGCTGAGAACTTTATTAAAAATATTTTGATAAATCAATTACAAGCAAAAAGTATCTCAGTAGGGGCTAATTTTAGATTTGGCTTTAAAAGAAGTGGAGATATTAATACAATTAAACTTACCACTAAAGATTTGGATATAAAACTAAAAATCATTTCAATTTTAGAGGATAATGAAGGAAGAATTAGCAGCAGCAGAGTAAGAGATTTATTACAAAAAAGTGATTTAAAGAATGCTTTTAAAATACTTAATAGGCCATACAGTTTTAAAGGAAAAGTAGTTGAAGGAAAAGGTATTGGAAAGAGCCTAGGATTTCCTACAGCAAATCTTGAAATAGATGGAAGAAAATTTTTACCTGGTGAAGGAGTCTATGCAGCATGGTCTACCATAAATAATTCTTCCAATAAAATTGCCTCTGTTATGAATCTTGGTTCTCAACCAACTATTGATCCTCTCTTGCCATCTGCTGTTGAAGTTCATTTAATTAATAAAGATATCAACCTATATGGGCAAAATTTATCAGTAGAACCTTTTGAGAAGCTAAGATCTCAAATCAAGTTTCAAAATATTGATCAACTCTCTAATCAAATTGCAAAAGACAGAGAAAATGCATTAAAAATTCTTTGTAAGCATAATAAATAAATTTCTATATGAAAAACCCAAACATAATTCAACCTGAAGATTTGCGAATATTTCAAATTATTGACGCTAATCTAGATAGAGCAAGAGAAGGTCTGAGGGTTTTAGAGGACTGGGCCAGATTTGGCTTGGGTAATGAAGATTTTGTTATAAGAATAAAAAACTTCCGACAAATATTAGGTAAAAATCATTTAGAAATTTATAAATTATCAAGAAACCATATTGAAGATCAGTGCAAAGGCTTATCTCATGTTGAACAAATCAACAGGAATAGTTCCTCTAAAATAATAAGCTCTAATTCTGCAAGAGTTCAAGAAGCGCTAAGAGTTATTGAAGAATTTTCAAGGATTCATAATAGTAAACTTTCTAAAATAGCTTCCGAGATTAGATATGAAATTTACACTTTAGAAATTGAGATATTAAATTTCAATACTCGTAAGAGAGCGCAATCAATAATTAGTAAAAACAATTTATATTCGATAACAGACCCAAGAGAAAACTTATTAGAAATAATTGAAAAAATATTGTTAGGAGGGGTAAAAATAATTCAGCATAGATTTAAAGAGGGTAATGATAAAGACCATCTCAAAGAGGCAATTGAAATAAATAATTTATGTAAGAAATATAATTCTTTGTTCATCGTTAATGACAGATTAGATATAGCATTGGCATCAAAGGCAGATGGTGTTCATCTTGGTCAAGACGACCTCGATATAAAAACAGTACGAAAATTTCTTGGTGCCTCAAAAATCATTGGAGTTTCAGCCAACAATTCAACTGATATCGATAAGGCTGTAAAAGATGGTTGCGATTACATAGGAGTCGGGCCAGTTTTTCCAACCTTAACAAAGAAAAATAAAGAACCGCTCGGTGAAGAGAAAATTAAGGCCTTAACAAAAGATCTAAATATTCCTTATTTTGCCATAGGAGGAATTAATAAATTAAATATCTCATCTCTAAAAAATCATGGAATTAGTAAGGTTGCAATAATTTCTGGGCTGCTAAATTCAGAAGATCCAAAAGAGGAAGCTATGATTATTATAAAAGAATTATCCCATGAAAATTAGTGTTAACGGTAAAGAAAAAAAAATAGAACTAGAGAATGAAAAGGCTTTACTTTCAAGCACTTTAGAATTCTTAGGATATAAGCAAAATACTGTGGTAGTTGAAGTAAATGACTTAATTATTAACTCAAAAAAATGGGAGAGTGAAATACTTAAAGAAGGCGATAAGTTAGAAATCGTATCTATTGTTGGAGGCGGATAATTTACTAAATAGTAGAAATTCCGAAATCTTCATATTTTTTTAACGTTAAGCATGAAACAATAACCCAATTTTTAATTTTTTCATTTTATATTCTTAATACTTTAGTCTGAAAATGAAAGAAAACCTTAATCAAAATTCCAGATCTTTGAAATGGGAGCCGAATGGTGAATTAGCCCAAAAAGATTTATCCGAATTAATCGAAAGATTAAAAAATGTAGAAGGTGATGATACTTCTTCAGAATTATCAAGATTAGGTACCAAATCGAACGTAATAAATTAATTTTGTTACTAAGAGCTTGTTTTTAGAGAAATTTATATCAAATTATAATTACTATAGATTAAATAAATGACCAAAAGATATCCAGAGTGGGTAAATACGAGTGTTGTTATAAAGGCTATAAAAATGCGGGAAGAAGGAATACTTTCTAAACAACTAAATTTATGGATAGAGAATTTATTAGAAATCGAAAAAAATAATTAACCTTTAGCAAATCCTTTTTATAATTCTTAGCGCAGCCATTGCCGCTCCATAACCATTGTCTATATTCATAACCGAAATCCCAGGAGCACAACTTGATAACATACTATTTAAAGCTGTTTCTCCATTCTTACTAACTCCATACCCTACGGAAACCGGCACCGCAATTATAGGTTGAGGTAATATTCCTCCAATAACAGTTGCTAGAGCTCCTTCCATTCCCGCACAAACTATAAGAACATCGTATTTATTAATTTCCTCTATTTCACTGAATAAACGATGAAGTCCTGCTACTCCAACATCTATAAAAGTTTGACAGCCCACTCCATAAATTTCTAGAGATAATTTAGCTTCAAGTGTTACTGCTAAATCACTAGAGCCTCCTGAGATTATTGCTACTTTTTTATTTGTCGAGAATTTTTTTAAATTTTCACCAATTATGAAGCAATTTGCTTCTTCAATAAATCTTCCCTCCTTAAAGATTTCTAATAAATGTGCAGCTTTTTCTTTATCAATACGCGTAATAAAAACTACTTCTTTTTTTTTCTAAGACTTCTTTAGACACTCTCTTTAATTGATCTATACTTTTATCTGCACCCCAAATCGCTTCAATAAGTCCAATTCTTTCTCTTCTCTGGAAGTCAAACCTAATATCTAAATTCATCCTTGTTTAAATAACTCTCCTTCATAAATTAATTCAAAAGGATTAACATTTGTATTCAAAGATGTTTTAACGTTTTCTTCGAATTTTTCTTGCACCTCATTTACTTCGTTCATTGATATGCTTTTCCATAGTTTTTTATTTTTCCAATTTACCAATATTAAAGCTTCTTCCTTTTCTGTATCCCAGAATATTTGTCTACCCAAAAAACCGTCTTGAATAGATAACCAAGGCTCCCAAACTTCTTTTTCAGCCTGAAGCCATACTTTTTTAAACTCAGAAGGAATCTTAAGTCTTAATTCTTCTGTGACAGGTCCACTTTGATAAGTATCCATGGGAAGAGCGTTAAGGATTGGAGGATTGATTAGAAAAAGAAAAATGAAGAGAAAAATAATTAAAAAAGAAAGGTTTTTTATTTTCTCTTTAACATTAAATTTTATTTTCATTCTTTTTTCTCAAGCAAAACTACAGAGTGACAACTTATTCCTTCCTCTCTACCCTCAGGTCCCAATTTCTCATTTGTGGTAGCCTTTATTCCAATAAAACTACAATTAATTTGTAAGGTATTGGAAATATTATTCTTCATTAGTTGCACATGGGGTTTGATTTTTGGTCTTTCAGCCACGATAACGCTATCAATATTATTCACTTCCCAACCTTCCTTTCTAATTAATTCAATAACTTTAGATAATAAAAATAAACTATCAGCATTTTTCCATTTCTGATCAGATGGTGGGAAATATTTTCCAATATCTCCAAGAGATAGAGCTCCTAATAATGCATCCATTATTGAATGACTAAGAACGTCAGCATCACTATGGCCATCAAGTCCTAAATTATCAGGATGCTGCATCTTAACTCCTCCAATTATTAAGTCCCGCCCCTCTACTAATCTATGAATATCATATCCATTACCTATTCGGAATTTCATTATTTCATTTGAGTCTCTATTTATTCTCTTACTTTTTGGTAATTTTTTATAGTCATCATTCGAAATCAAGTCATTTCTTCTATCCAAGGTCCTTTCTAACATTTTTTGCTTACGCCATAATTTAATCTCTTCATGATTACCACTAACCAGAATATCTGGTACCCTCATTTCTCTAAAAATTAAAGGTCTAGTGTAATGAGGATATTCTAATAAAGAAGAATTATGACTCTCATCTATTAACGATCCTGGATCTCCTAGGGTTCCTGGTAATAATCTTGTTAAGCCATTTATTATAGATATAGAAGGAATTTCGCCACCTGAAAGTACATAATCACCTATAGAAACCTCTTCATCAGCCAAGCATCTAACTCTTTCATCAAAACCTTCATATTGCCCACAGATAATTATCAATTGATCCAAAGAAGACCATCTTAAAAGATCCTGTTGCTTCAAGACTTTACCTTGTGGAGTCATTAATAGAGTTTTACTATTCGGTAATTTGTCTATTGAATCATGAGCCTTGTAGATTGGTTCTGGTTTTAAAACCATCCCTGAACCTCCCCCGTAAGGCTTATCATCTACTTGCCTATAATTTCCTTCTCCGTATTTTCTTAAATCATGCAAGTTGACATTAATCAGACTTTTCTCTAAAGCTCTTGTTATGACTCCTAAATTATTGATTAATTCAAAAGCTTTGGGAAACAAAGTAATTACGTCAAAATTGAAACGAGTCATTTAATAATCCACCTCATAACCTAACTCCATTAATTTTGATTCTTTTTTTCTCCAATTTGGAACAACTTTCACAAACAACTCCAAGTGAACTGGACCATTTATTAACTTCTTCATATTAGATCTTGCGGTCTGACCAATAGTCTTTAACATCGAACCTTTTTTACCAATTAAAATTCCCTTTTGACTTGTACGTTCAACAATAATTGTAGCCAAAATAGCTGTAAAAATTTTACCATTTTCTCTTTTGATTTCCTTTATTTTTTCTATTTTTACCGCAACACTATGAGGGACTTCTTCTCTTGTATTTATTAATACTTGCTCTCTTACTAAATCCCCTAATAAATTAACTAAGGGTTGATCGCATAATATATCTTCCTCATAGAGCATTGGTCCTTTTGGGAGGAAATTTAAAATCATATCAATTAATTCAGAGCACCCGTCTCCTTCAGAAGCACTTACAATTTGAAAATTTTTACTATTTCCAAAAACTTTTTTATATTGATCTAAACGCAGACTCTTGAATTCCTTATTCACTAAATCCCATTTATTCAATACGACAATAAATTCAGTTTTATTTGCGACCAAAAAATCTTTTATGTATTTATCGCCTCTCCCAGGTTCAACACTTGAATCGAGAACTAAAACAACCATATCTACACCATTTATTGCTGATTTGGCATTTTTTACAAGTATTTCACCTAAAAGATGATGAGGTTTGTGAACCCCTGGAGTGTCTACAAAAATTATTTGTCCAATTTTTGTAGTAAGTATTCCTTTAAATTTATTTCTAGTAGTCTGAGCAACAGGGGAAGTAATTGTTATTTTTTCTCCAATTAATTTATTTATTAAGGTAGATTTCCCAACATTTGGTCTTCCTAGCAAAGTTACGAAACCAGATTTATAATTATTCAAAAGACTTTATAAATATCCATATTAAAATTCTGATCAAAAATGAAAGAAAAAGCCATAAATTTAAAAAAAACTTCTTTTACTCAGGCAATAAATATATCAGCTCAATGGTGTAAAGAATGGGGAGAAGATCTTTTAAGCGAAGAAGTTTTAGCAGATAGAGTAGCCGAACTAATTAAGACAAAAAATGGATTAAGAGGATTTTTTGCCTATACGTTGTCTGATCAAGATTGCTATTTATTAGATAAGCTTCCTTTCTCAGTTGTTTTCAAATTTCAAGAGGGTGGGGATGATGTAGTAGAAATAATAGTTAGAAATCTCATTATGAGTTCCGCTCAAGTTGTTGTACATGAGAGAGAAAATAATCTTGAATATAAATCTAATTCTGAAAATATATCAGAGAGATGTAAAAGTATTTTACGAGTTTTAGATACTAAGTCTGTTACAAAAAATATCAATCAAATACTGAATGATTTAGACAATCTTGGCAATAGTTTTGATGCTTCAAAAAAATATGATGATAAGCAAAAGGAATTTATAAAATATCAAATTTTCGATATTGTACAATAAAAAAGCGTTGATAACATCTACGCTTTCGTCTAAATTTTAAATAAATTTAAATCTATTTTTTAATTTCTTCTTCCACCGCCTTGAAGTGCAATCATCAACCTTAAAATAAATACAAACAGATTTATATAGGTTAAATACATACCTAAAGCTCCTGCTAGGTATTGATCGTCGTTATATCTTCTTGGCATTGTGTAAAAATCTAAAAAAGACATCGCAACGAATAAAACTGTTCCAAATCCTGCAATCATTAGTTCAAGACCTGAACCTCCAAAAACACCTGGAGCAAAAAATCCACCAATTAATTGAACAAACATTGCTATCAACAAACCAATCAAGCCAAGTCCTACAACTCCACTAAGAGCTTGTCCAACGCTATCGCTCATCCTTTGTCCTGTATAAGAAGCAATTACAAAAGTGATTCCAGTTGCTAATGCAGCTGTACCAACAGATCCAATCCCAATTGTTCCAATGGCCAAAGCTACTATTCCACTTAACGTAAATCCTGTTAACAAACTGAATCCAGTTAACAAAGGTAGAGCTTTTGCATTATTCGCATTGTTAGCTGCACTTGTTGCAACGAAGAACAAAACCAATTCAGCTATTAAAGCAACAAAAGAAAGTGGTTGGAATAGTGAAGGATTTGTTGCTATCAGTGAGACGCCCGCCAATACACCTAAAGAAGTCAAGGCCATTCCTCCTCCTACATATGGAAGAGCTTTCTGTACTACATTTGGTCCAACGATTGAACTAGTTTGAGCATCGCGAATAGCTTGATTAAAATTACTACTTGCTGGCATTTTTATACCCTTTAATTAATAACATTCTACCTAATTTTTTATATTTCAGTGTACGGATCACCCGAGTAATAGTTTATTCATAAGCCTCTATAATTTTCTGGACTAATGGATGGCGAACCACATCATCAACAGTTAAATAACAAAACTTTATTCCTTCGATATTGGAGAAAATTCTTGATGCTTCCACTAAACCACTTAACTGATCATTTTTTAAATCAATTTGAGTAATATCACCATTTATAACCATCTTTGACCTTTCCCCTAACCTAGTTAAAAACATTCTCATTTGAGAAGTGGTAGTATTTTGAGCTTCATCTAAAATAACCAATGAATTATCTAATGTTCTACCTCTCATAAATGCTAATGGTGCGACTTCAATAATGCCTTTATCAATTAATGAATTTGTTTTATCAAATCCAAAAATACTATGTAAAGAATCAAATAAAGGGCGTAAGTATGGATCAACTTTTTGCTGTAAATCTCCAGGCAAAAAACCTAAATTCTCACCAGCTTCTACGGCGGGTCTTGTTAATACAATTTTTTCAATTTTTTTCTCATTCAATAATCTGGCGGCACAAACAGTTGCTAAAAATGTTTTACCTGTTCCTGCTGGACCAATAGCAAAAGTTAAATCAAAGTTCTCTATAGATTCAACGTATTTTTTTTGATTTATAGTTCTAGGCCTTAAATATCTACCCTTTTTTGAACGAGCTAGAATCTTTTTCCCAAGTTCAGCATGAGAAGAAGATTCACCCATATTTAAAGAACTTAGAGCAGCCTTAAGATCCACTTCTGGGACCTCTAATCCTTGTTCCCAAATTGGTCTTGTTAGCTCAACTAAAGCAGATGCCCTTTCAAGTTTAGGTATTACTCCATTCAATTCAAGTTGTAGACCTCTAATAGTTAAGGAGACACCAGTAAGAGATTCAAATTTTTTTAAAAAAGAATTTCCAGGACCAGATAATGCCGTGGCAGCATCCGAACTTGGCAAATCTATAGTGAAGTGACCAGTTTTGGAAACTTCTTTCATCTAATTAATAATAAAAATAAATTTGACAATTTTTTAGCTTTCAGCTTCTTTACTATCGCTTTCAGCCTCTTTACTTTTGACCTTTGCAATCTTTCTTTTTTCCAGTTTAGCCTTACCAATAGCTATGGAAGGTCTAACTTTCTTTTCTAGTAATCCACCTTTTTCTAATAAAGTTCTTACAACGTCGGTAGGTTGTGCTCCTTGAGTAAGCCTGATTCTTAAGGCTTCTGTGTCAAGCCTAGTTTCTTTAGTTCTTGGATTGTAAAAACCTAATTCTTGAAGAGGTCTTCCATCTCTTCTAGAAGTACTATTGCATGCAACGATCCTGAAACTTGCTTCTTTTTTCTTTCCAAAGCGCTTAAGGCGCAATTTAATCATTTTAAATTAGTACAGACTACTTAATAATATCATTTGAAGGTAGCTATTAATAAACTATAAATCCCCAAAACCTTTTTTCTTTTTATTTGATTTTTGTTTTTTAAATGATTTATTTCCATTTCCTCCACCCATTCCTGGCATTCCTCCCATTCCTGGCATTCCTCCCATTCCTGGCATTCCTCCCATTCCTGACATTCCTCCCATTCCTGGCATTCCTCCATTTGACATTTGTTTCATAAAACCTCTCATTCTTTGAAAATCAGCAAGTACTTTATCAACATCTTTTGCTTGATATCCACTGCCTTGTGCAATCCTTTGTCTTCTTGATGGTTGAGCCGCAAGGACTTCTGGATTTTGCTTTTCTTCTAAAGTCATAGAAGAGATCATTGATTCAATTTTTTTTAATTGTTCTTCCCCATTTTTTATCATTCCATCATCAATCTTATTCATCCCTGGTATTAATTTAATTAAGCCCCCAAGAGATCCCATTCTCTTCATTAATCTCATTTGCTTAACAAAATCATTAAAGTCAAAAGTTGCCTCTTGAAGTTTCTTTTGCATTACTTCCGCATCAGCAAGCTCAACTTCTTTTTGTGCCTTTTCAACAAGTGTTAATACGTCTCCCATACCCAGGATTCTGCTTGCCATTCTCTCAGGATGGAATGGCTGCAATGCTTCTATCTTTTCACCAGTTCCTATGAATTTTATTGGTTTTCCACTTATTTTTCTTATTGAAAGTGCAGCTCCTCCTCTTGAATCGCCATCTAACTTAGTTAATATTGCCCCCGATATCCCCACTTTTTCATGAAATGACTTCGTCAAGTCAGCTGCTTCTTGTCCAATCATAGAATCAACAACCAGCAAAACTTCATCAGGCTTTGTAACTTCTTTGATTCGAACCATTTCACTCATCATTGATTCATCTATTTGCAATCTTCCTGCGGTATCAACAATTAAGGTGTCTACATTATTTGCGTTAGCATAAATCAAAGCATCTTTTGCTATCTCTTCAGGCTTACTACCTTTTTCTTTCGCTGAGAAAACTTCTAAATCATACTGATTACCAATTGTCTTAAGTTGTTCAACAGCTGCAGGTCTATAAATATCAGCTGCCACTAATAAAACCTTTTTGTCTTTTTCCTTCAAATAAAGGCCTAACTTACCTGTTGCTGTTGTTTTGCCTGCACCTTGTAAACCTGCCATCAAAATAACAGTAGGTGGGGTCTCTTTTTCGTTTAATGGGGAATTTTCATTACCCATAATATTTATTAATTCTTTGTTAACTACTTCTATAAATTTCTGTCCGGGATTAACACCTCTTACAACTTCTTCTCCAATAGCTTTATCTTTTACCTCTGAAACAAATTCTTTAACCACCGACAAACTAACATCAGCATCTAATAATGCTTTTTTAACTTGCTTTAAAGAATCATCAATATTATTTTCGCTAATTTTGGCTTCACCTCTTAAACCCTTAACGGCGTCTTCAAAGCGTGAAGAGAGTTCATCAAACATTATTATAATTATTTATTTGAATATTATAGATGATAGTAATAGCTAATCCTAAACACCACTTATGTAGTCAACTAATTTCCAGGAGTTATTTGAGAAACCTAAAATATATTTAACTTTCAAAAAAGGAGTAAAAGTTGTTTCATTTATCAATTCTCCATCTGTTTTTAAAATTTTTTCTGTATATCTCAAGTCAACTGATACTGATATTCTGGATGCAGTTTGAGTCAAAAGTACAATGTTTTCAATATTAGTATTGATATTTTTGTAGATTCCTTTTTGAATATCAAGTTGTCTTTCCTTCGTTAATCTATTAATCAAATCATTTTGAACTATCTTGGATAAATTAATTTCACTTGTTCCTGCTAGAAATTTACTTTTATTTACAAGCCATGTATTAATTAAATATTCAATTTGTTCTAAAGAGGGAGAAGCAGTTCTTATTTCTCTTCCTGAAAAAGAAATTTTTTCTGTATTTTCTGGGAGAATAATTTTTGATTTATCGATAACTTTTTTTTTATCGTCTTGGTTTAAAACTTCATTAAAGACATTCTTATTTTCATTTATCGATAATGAGCTATCAATTATTTCTTTTTCCTGTGCAGGTTTTTTAAAATTATTTCTTAAAAGTCCAACACCTATGCCAAAAGCAAATAAAATCAAAAACGCATAAAGATATGTTAGGTAGGGAGATTTATTAAATATTCTATAATTCTCTAACGCTTCTCCAAATACAAATTTTAATTCGGCAATCTTTTCTATTGCGTACTTATAAAATTCTATTGATTTATTTTTAATAATCTCATCTGTATAAATATTTTCTTCAATAACTTCTTGGTCATCTTCTTTTACTCCTCCAGGCAAAGGTAATCGGCCTTCTTCAAAATTATCGGAATTGAAATTAGGATCCTTACCTAAGTCTTTTAGAGATTCTTGAACCTGAAAATTCGATTGATTTTGAGGCCCAGACTTAAATACAGTTCTGTTTGACTTCTTTTCTATTTGCTCAATAAATTCTTGGATTTCTCTATCTTCAAACCAAGAATCTAAATCGACTTCTTTTAAATCAATATCCCTATAACCAATCAAAACATCATTTTCTAACCAATTTTTACAAAAAATACATATAGCTTCTAATTTTTCTCCAGGATAATTATTTAACCAATCTCTTAAATTCTCATCGGAACTACTTAAAAACCTTGCTGAGGATTGCTCAACATCTGCCAAAAGCAAATCTAGGCAACCTATTAATGGCATTGAGTCAAGTCCTGATATATTTAGTTTTTTTAATATTTTTCGAGCTTGGAACAATTTTTCAGGTTTTCTTCTTGCAAAACCAATTGCAGTTAAAGATAAAAAGGCTAAAAATCCCGCTTCACTTGAACCTCTTTTTTGTAATTCTAAAAATAAATCTATCTGATCCTGAACAGTCAAGAATGGCTTTATTTGTTGAAAAAAAGATTCAAATTCTTGCTGATTTAAATAATCATTATATTCAGATTTATTTTTTCCTTCTAATCCACCCCTTTTGATTATTAAATTTTCCAGCATACTTAACCCTTTTTTATGCGACTCATATTCATTTAAATCTCTGCTTAACAAATCAAGAATTCTATATGGGAGAAGGGACACTAAGTCCTCCTCAAGAGTTTTCCGAAATTCCGCTAGCTTGCCCATTCTTTGAAGAAGCTGTATACCTTCTTGTAAAAAATCTGCAGCATTTGAGTAAAATCTTTGATCTTGCTCTTGTATCGCAGCATCTCTAGATGTCAAAGCAGCTAACAAGGTAAGATCAGCTTCTCTGCTGCTTCCCAAAGCAGGGGTTTGAGGCGGTTGCAATGCTTTTCTTGTTATTTTAAAGGCTTCTTTAGAAGAGCCAGATTCCCAAAGAAGAATTAATCCTGCAACCTCTCTATTGGAAGATAATTCTAAACCTGATGCTCCATTTAGTAGTAAATTTTCGTAATCTCTTCTACTATCTGGATCTGTAAGCAAATCAGCAGTAAGGCGAAGCAATTCTGATCTTTGAGTTAAAACCTCGTATGTGAATCCTTCATCAGGAGTTTTATCCAAACGCAATTGGAATGCTCTTAATATTTCCTCAGATGTCGCTGAGGGGCTTACACCTATTAAACGAAAGTGGTCTAATGGAAGTTCCAAACAAATATCCTATTGAAAATCCTTAGATGAATTTTATCAATTTATATTTTTTTTTCATAAGGTCTTGGAGAGTTATTAAAAAAAAACATGAAAATTGTCCATTGAAGCTTAGAATGTTAACAAATCAAAACTTCATTAAGGTATTTTCTTGGAAACACACGTAGAGAGAATTTCAAATCTTCAGGACTTTAAAAAAGCGAAGTTAGATCGTGAAACCGGATTATTTCTCTATGAAGATATGACGCTTGGTAGAAGATTTGAAGATAAATGTGCTGAAATGTACTATAGAGGCAAGATGTTTGGATTCGTACATCTTTATAACGGCCAAGAAGCAATCAGCACTGGTGTGATAGGTGCAATGAAAAGGAAGCATGACTGGTTTTGTAGTACCTATCGCGATCATGTTCATGCGCTTAGTGCAGGTGTTCCATCTTTTGAAGTGATGAGTGAATTATTCGGTAAAGCAACCGGATGCAGTAAAGGCAGAGGTGGTTCTATGCATTTGTTTTCAAAAGAGCATCATCTATTGGGAGGATATGCTTTTATTGGAGAAGGTATTCCAGTTGCTTTGGGATCAGCTTTTTCAAGTAAATACAAAAAAGAAGTTACAGGTGACAATCAAAGTGACTCTGTAACAGCTGCTTTCTTTGGAGATGGGACTTGTAATAATGGACAATTCTTTGAATGTTTGAATATGGCCCAATTATGGAAGTTACCAATAATTTTTGTAGTTGAAAATAATAAGTGGGCTATTGGCATGGCTCATGACAGAGCTACAAGCAACCCAGAAATATGGAGAAAAGCATCAGCTTTCGGGATGCATGGTGAAGAGGTTGATGGTATGGATGTATTAGCTGTGAGGGGAGCTGCTCAAAGAGCTGTTGAAAGAGCAAGAGCTGGAGAGGGCCCAACATTACTGGAATGTTTAACTTATAGATTCAGAGGTCATTCTTTAGCTGATCCAGATGAATTAAGAGCTGAAGAAGAAAAAGCATTCTGGGCCAAAAGGGATCCCATTAAGAAATTAGCTAATCAGATGATAGAAGGAAACTTTGCCCAAGAGGAGGAATTAAAGAGTATAGAGAAAAAAATAGATTTAGAAATCTCTGAATCTGTTAAAAATGCTCTAGATGCTCCAGAACCGCCTTCTAACGAATTAACTAAATATATTTGGGCTGAAGATTAAATTAAATCCCACTAGGTAATTTTCTAGTTAAATTTCTTAGTTTTCTAAGAGCCTTAAGTTCCACTTGTCTTACTCTTTCTCTCGAGACTTCTAATAACCTACCAATTTCTGCTAAGGTATGTCTCTCATTTCCATCTAACCCGAATCTTAACTTCAGAACATGTTGTTCTTGTTCGCTTAAGTGACTTAACCACTTTCCTAACTGCTCTTGATGCATCTTTTGCTCAACTTGGTCTAGGGGTTCTTCATTATTACTATCTGCGATAAGGTCACCCAAGAAACTTCTCCCATCATCTCCATTTACAGGTGCATCCAAACTACTTGTAGATAGAGCTTGTCTCAATACAGAATCAAGTTCCTCTACATCTATTTCCATTGCTTCCGCAATTTCAATTCTACTAGGCATTGCTCCAAGTTTATGAGCTAATTCCCTACTTATTTTTCTAATAGTGGCAAGTCTCTCACTTAAATGAACTGGTAAACGGATAGTTCTGGATTGGCAGGCAATAGCTCTGGTCATACTTTGGCGAATCCACCAAAAGGCATAAGTAGAAAACTTATATCCTCTTGTAGGATCAAACTTTTCGACTGCTCTCTCTAAACCCAAAGAACCTTCTTGTACAAGATCTAAAAGTTCTAATCCTTTACCTTGATATTTTTTTGCAACACTAACTACTAACCTTAAGTTAGCTTTCATCATTCTCTCTTTTGCTCTTCTTCCGATTTTTATAGTTCTTTTATCTTGAGGAGTAAATTCTTTTGTTTTTTCATTTAGTTGACCGTCTTCAGTTAGAACCATCATTTTTTGAACTTGGTTACCTAATTCAATTTCTTCAGCAGGTGTTAACAAAGGGACGCGACCTATATTGGACAGATACCAACTAATAGGGTCGTTACCTCTTCTTTTTTGCGGTTCAGTTGTTGTTGTTGCTGATGAAGCCATTTTTTACCTAAATTGAGGTATTAAAACTTTCCTATACTTTTGTGAAAATACACGATTACTTAATACCTGCTTCAGATTTCAGGTATAAATTGTGTAGTTATGTGTTTAAAACTATAAAAAACTCCTTATTATTGTTTCTTTCATGACATTAGCCTCATTTTTGTTTTTCTCATTAACTTTGATAATTGGGCCCCTATTAATGAAGCATTTGATCCTTTTTTACACTTTGATGCAGCAAAAGAGTGTAAAAAAACGTATTTTGCTAAAGATTCAGTCCTAATGTAATCTCTAAAAAAAGACAACTCTATTGCTGAACATCCACCAATAAATCCAGATAAAAGATCTCCTAAACCAGCTCTTGCCGTCTCAGCATCAGTTCCAAAAAGTTGCCATGCATTTTTATTATTAGCAATAACACTATTTGCTCCCTTTAATAAAATACTTATATCAAATTCTTTTGCAGCTTTTTTAGCTAGTTCAACATTATTAGTACAGTCAATCTCAGGGAATAACCTCACAAATTCTTTATTATGAGGAGTAATCCAAGTTTCAGAATTTCTTTCTAAGAAAAATTTAGGTCCTAAATTTGATTTAGAAATTCTATTAAGTGCATCAGCATCAAGAATCAATAAACCTTTTAAATCTAATAAGTACTGTGTTGATTTTTCCCAATCATCCTCATTCAATCCAATTCCTGGTCCAATAACTATTGAATCATAAGCAGAAAAGTCAACATTCTTTAAGGCATCGAATAAAATTGAATTTCCTTTTGAGTCACTACTAAGTTTTCCTATAACTACTGCTTCTGGTTCGACTTGCCAAATAGATTTTGAAACTAAATCAGGGATAATTGCTGATAC